>JAFPZI010000178.1 GCA_017417365.1 Synergistaceae bacterium | reverse complement strand
GGGAAGTTAAGCCTCTGGACTGTCATACAACCCTGAGTAGCTTATGCGAAAAGGGACAGGTTGAACGAGGAATCATCGAAAGAGTGTAAACACACTTTATTACACTTTTTACGTAGCAGGACTCAATAGATTAATGTACCCGACACTTTTGCAGTTCGGCAGCTTAAGGATAGACACCTACAGCGTAGTATGGTTTATTGCCCTCTCACTTGCGATTCTCTGGAGCATACGCCGTCTCTCACTCTACGGACTTGACGAGGACGACTCCCGAAGAATCATGGCGGTATCCTTCCTGTTCATGCTTCTGGGTGCTCGTGCCTACGAATACATTGCTCACTGGCGCGAATACATGAACAACCCCTCCCTGTTTCTTGACCTGAACCGCGGGGGCCTCCACGAGTTCGGTGCAGTGATGGGGGCGTTCTTATCGGCGTTAGTGATGTGCCTGTTCAGCCGAAAAGTCTCGTTCCTCAAGCTCTGTGATGTCGCAGTGATACCCGCAATGCTCTCGATAGCTATCGGCCGGTGGGGGTGCTTCCTCAACGGCTGCTGCGTCGGGGTGGTGTCGAACTCCTTCTGGGCGGTGCACTTCCCGCGAGACCGGGCGGGAGTCTTCCGGCACCCTTCGCAGATACATTACTCACTCATAGCTGCGGTGATTGTGGTGATTCTTCTGTGGGCAGAACGCAGGGCCTTACCCCTCCAGAAGGACAAGCCAAAGCATTATTCGGTGATTGCTCCTCTCGGCCTGATACTCTATGCCCTCATGAGGTATGCAGTAACTTTCACACGCGACAGATTCCCCCTAAGCTGGCTGATAATCCACACATGGACCTACAGATACATAACAATAATGCTGCCTTTTGCGTGCTTGTGGCTGGTCTGGAGTCTAGTGAGGCTTAAGACATTTGCACGGGAATCTTTGTAGGTAAAACAAGCCATGAAGTTATTCGTGTTCACGGCTAAAATATCCAGATAATTTCACAATGGAGGTAGAATAATTTGACCAGCAGAAAACTTTCAGCACTAATAATTGCGCTTGTGCTAGCCCTCAGTCTTTCATCAGTATCTTTTGCGGGCACTGTAAACACGTCCAACCCAATCGTACCCATAGTGAAGAAGGCCTCAATTGCCGTAGTGAATATTGACGTAGAGATGACGGCCAGACGTACACCGGGAATGGATATGCCCTTTGAGGATGACCCGCTGTTCAAGAGGTTCTTCGGGGATTCCTACAACGAGTTCCGGCGTTCAGTCCCGATGAAGGGCAGGGGTTCGGGGTTCATCGTAACGAAAGAGGGCCAGATTCTCACGAACAACCACGTAGTAAGCGGTGCTAGCAAAATCACGGTCTCTGTCCTTCTCGCTGACGGCAACAAGAAGACCTACACCGCAAGAATCGTCGGCAGTGATCCCACATACGACTTGGCCATCATCAAGATTGAGCCAGATGCTCCACTTCCTGTGCTCGAACTCGGGGACTCAGACGCTGTTGAAGTCGGCGAATACGTTATCGCAATCGGCAACCCCTACGGCTTTGAACAGTCCGTAACTGCGGGAGTGATTTCGGCCAAGAACAGGAGCGTACGTGCTCAGGACGTGAACTTTGACGACTTCCTCCAGACCGACGCGGCAATCAACCCCGGCAACTCCGGCGGCCCATTGCTCAACATGGACGGCAAAGTCATCGGCATCAACACGGCAATAGTCCCCAATGCTCACGGTCTGGGCTTCGCTATCCCCATCAACAAGGCTAAGGAAATCATGGGGGACCTTGTAGCTCACGGCCACGTCAGGCGCGGGTGGCTCGGTGTGAGCGTCAGGGACATCACCGAACAGATGGCTCGGGCTTATGGTGTGAAGGACAAACAGGGCGCGATGATTAACGACGTGTTCAGGGGAGACCCTGCGGCTAAGGCGGGAATCAAACGCGGGGACGTTGTAGTGGAAATCAACGGCGAGAAGATCAAGAACTCCAGCGCATTCGTTCAGAAGATCAGGACAATTGCACCCGGTACTACGGTCAAGCTCGTGATTATCCGCAAGGGCAAGAGAATGAACTTCAGCGTAAAACTCGCGGAACGTCCCGACTCAGCTGACGGACGCTCAGACAGAAGGCGCGGAGGGGACGACGAGGAAGACGAGTACGGCGAGGGCAAAGGAGGTTCCCGTGAGAGGGGTTCATCGAGGCGGGACAGCGAAGCCTTGAGGGACTTCGGCATCACCAGAGTCGCAAAACTCACCGACTCAATGCGCAACGAGTACGGAATCGACTCGGGCAGTGAAGGGCTCGTTGTTCTGGAGGTCGACAGGGAGACTTCAGCCTATGACGACGCAGGGATTCGTGAGGGGGACCTGATTATCGAGATTAACGGCTACGAGGTCAAAGACACCCGCGATATTTCGAGGGCAGTCGGCAGTGAGGACTCAATAGTCCTGATGATTGAGCGTGAGGGTTCTACATACTTTGTCCAGCTCGACAAGAGAAGGTAGCTCGGAGAAAAATTTTGCGGGATTCTCCTCGTGAGAGTCCCGCTTTTCGTTATTCGGTCTCTATTCCGTGAAGCCTTTTGCCAGTCCCGAACTCGTAACAGCTCCGAAAATTTCCCTCGACCATATCGCAGACATCTTCAACAGTGTAAAACGCCGTGTGAGGACTCAGAATCACATTCGGGAATGACCGAAGCATTGCCAGCTTGGGATTAATCATCACTTCTCCCATAAGGTCATAGTAATACAGCCCGTTCTCGAACTCCACAACGTCGAGTGCTGCACCTCCGAGCTTGCCGGACTCTATTCCCTGAATCAGTGCCTCAGAGTCTATGAGCTTCCCTCGAGCTGTGTTGATGATGTGCGCACCGTCCTTCATCTTGGCGATTGTTTGGGCGTTGATGATGTGGTAGTTGTCATCGTTGGCGTTCATGTGGAGGGTGATAATGTCGGACTCCGCCAGAATGGTATCAAGGTCAACGTACTCGGCAAATTTCTTGGCCGTGTCGTTCTGGTACACGTCATACGCCAGAAGCCTGCACCCGAACCCCGTGAGGTGCTGTAACACAGTCGTACCTATCCGCCCCGTACCCATAACACCGACCGTGCACGCGGAGAAGTCCCGGCCGATCTTGTTGCGTAATGAGTAGTCCTGAAGCTCCGCCCTCTTGAGCGTGTGCCACAAACGCCGGATACTCGCAAGCATTAGCAATATCGCATAGTCGGCGACTCCCGTTGGTGTGTAGCTCACTGTGTCAATCTTCATTCCGAGCTCACGGGCAGCCTTGAGGTCAATATGGTCGTAACCTATCGAGCGCGTAAGAATGTACTTGACCCCGACATCGTGAAAGGCCTTGAGGGTCTTTGCGGACATGTCGCAGGGTGTGCAGCTCACTCCGTCGAAACCGGAAGCCAGAGAAATATTCTTGTCGTTTGGGTAGTCCGTCGAGTAGGCGAAATCGATTCCGTATTTGTCCCTCATCTGATAGCAGAACGTCAGCTCGTCATACTCACGGAGAGCGTAAAAGTATATCTTCATTGCCAATAACTCAGCCTTTCCGGGTCAAGCCCAATTTCTGAGGCACGGAACACAGGGTCAACCCCCGCGCGCCTCTGTTTCTCGTAGTCCTTGATTGCCCTGAACACGATACCTCCGCCGATCATCAGCACAGGAATATTCAGTAAGGTCATGCCCGCCATAGTAATATCAGCGACCGCCCACACCATAGACATCGGCAGAGCAGCACCAGCAAGAATCACCAGAGCGCACACTACTCGGAAGACCATCATGAACTTTTTGCTGGGCATCCTCTTTCCGTTGAGGTAGACTAATGCATTGTCCACGTAGAACAGATTTCCGAGCAGTGTCGTGAACGCAAACAGCACCATTATTGCAGTGATGAACACCGGCCCGAACTCACCGAACACCGCCATCATTGAGGCCTGTACGTATTGTGCTCCCGCTGATTGGGGGCTTGAGGGTACGCCGGAAATCAGGCACAAGAACGCCGTAGCAGTGCAGATTAATATAGTGTCAATGTAGACTGAGAGCATCTGAATGATTCCCTGCTTCACTGGGTGCTGAGTGTTTGCGTAGGCCGCAGCGTTGGGAGCAGCTCCGACTCCGGCTTCGTTGGAGTAAAGTCCGCGCTTAATCCCGTAGACCAGACACGAACCGGCTATCCCGCTCCCGATTGCCCGGAAGTTGAAGGCATCGCTGAATATCATTCTCAGGACTTCGGGCAACTTGTTTATGTGCATAAGGATTATCATTAACGACGTGGCTATGTACATGGTAATCATGAGGGGCACGAGGAAGCCCGCAATGTTCACGATTCTCATGGCCCCTCCCAGAAGACACCATCCTACCAGAAGGGCAATCACTGCACCGATGATTAGCGGGGTAACCTTTGGGTTGTAGAAGTCATAGACCGCAAAAGTTGACTGGAGATTATACGACGCTAAGGCATTGAACCCGAAGCCGTATGTAGCAATCAGGAACACCGAGAACATCACTGCGAGGGGTTTGCTGTGAATGACGGCCTCAATGTAGTACGCCGGGCCTCCGTAGCTCCTCTCAGTCTCGGGGTCTTTCTGCTTGAAGATTTGTGCTAGTGTGCTCTCAATCAACGAACTTGCTCCCCCAAGAATCGCCATTACCCACATCCAGAACACTGCCCCCGGGCCTCCGAGACATATCGCCGTCGAGACTCCGATAATATTGCCTGTTCCGACAATAGAGGCCGTCGACACCATGAGGGCATCAATCGGGGACACTCCGCCCAAGCCTGCGGGGTGCTCACTAAGTATCCGCACAGCGTCAGAACATAGGCGTATCTGTGCGAATCGCGACCGCAGGGAGAAATACACACCAGCAGCGGCCAAGACAATAATCAAGACGGGGTAATAGAGGAAATCATCAAACATGTTAAGCCAGTTAATAATACTGTCAATCACAATAAACACCTCCTAATAAAGCGAACTAGAACAGCTGCTTCACTTCCAGAACTCTAACTTCTCAGGGTCAAGCCCTATTGCAGAAGCACGGAACACGGGATTAACTCCGCTCTTCTTCTGCCTCTCATAGTCAGCGAGTGCCTTAATCACGATACCTCCGGCGAAGACTATCACGGGGATATTGATTAACGCCATGCCTCCCATAGTAATATCCGCCAAAGCCCAAGCCGTAGACATAGGCAGGACAGCTCCCACAAGAATCACGATTACGCACACGACTCGGAAGAAGTTCATGAAGGTTGGTCCGGGAAGTTTCTTGCCGTTGATGTAGGCCAAAGCGTTGCCGACGTAGAAGAGATTCCCCAGCAGTGTAGTGAACGCGAACAGCACCATAACAACCGTGATGAACACAGAACCATAGCCCCCGAACAGCGCAGTCATTGAGGCCTGAACGTAACCTGCTCCGGCAGTCTCGGCAGTTATCGGAACTCCCGACAAGAGGCACATGAAGGCCGTAGCTGTGCATATCAGAATCGTATCAATGTACACGGAGAGCATCTGAATCAGGCCCTGCTTGACGGGGTGTGAGGTATGTGCGGCCGCCGCAGCGTTTGGTGCGGAACCTACACCGGCTTCGTTGGAGTAGAGGCCGCGTTTGACTCCGTACATCAGGCATGACCCAGCAATACCGCTACCGATGGCCTTGAAGTTGAATGCGTCGGCAAATATCATCCTCAACACTCCGGGTAAGGCCGTTATGTTCATGACGATTACCCATATTGCCGCTAGGACGTAGACAACTCCCATCAGAGGCACGAGAAGCAGAGTAACCTTCACGATTCTCTCGGAGCCACCGAAGATACACCAGCCCGTGAGCAGTGCGAGAACTACACCGATGATTAACGGGGTAGTGTTTGGGTCGTAGAAGCTGTAGACCGAGAACGTTGACTGCAAATTGTACGAGGCCAGAGCGTTGAACCCGAAAGCGTACGTGGCTATCAGGAACACAGAGAACAATACCGCAACGAACCTGCTGTGAATCACACCCTCAATGTAATACGCAGGCCCTCCGTAAGACCCATTGCCGTTGGGATTCTTGTGCTTGAAGATCTGTGCTAACGTGCTCTCAGCGAGTGCGCTCGCCCCCCCGAGAACCGCAAGCACCCACATCCAGAACACAGCTCCCGGCCCTCCCAGACACACAGCCGTCGAGACCCCGATAATGTTCCCCGTTCCGACTCGCGAGGCCGTAGAGACCATCAGAGCACCGAATGACGATACAGAGTTCTTGTCTTCGGGACGTTCGGTCATGATTCGCACAGCGTCAAAGCACAAACGTACTTGGGCAAACTTTGAGCGGAACGAGAAATACAGCCCCGCACCAGTCAGAACAACGATAAGCACAGGGTAATAGAGGAAATCATCAAGGGCATTGAGAAAGTTAATGATGTCCTGCACGAGGAAAGTACCTCCTTAAGTTTAGCTAAATGGCTTAATTGTGCTATTATACACAAATTATCAACTCGTAAAACTTGAGGGGGCATAAAAATTGTCAACAGTAGCAGTAGTTGGTTCACTCAACATCGATCTCATAATGCGCGCTCCACATTGTCCCGGAAAGAACGAGACAGTAATCGGAGGGCCGTTCGGAATGGCAGGAGGGGGCAAAGGTTCAAATCAGGCTTTGGCTGCCTCACGCCTCAACGCGAAATCATACATGATAGGCTGTGTAGGCAATGATGATTTCGGCCGCCGTCTGCGCTTCGTCCTCACAGAAAACGGAGTAGACTGCTCACAGCTCCACACCCGCAAAGAGGCCGCAACGGGTACGGCACTAATCACGGTAACGGATGAGGGGGAAAGCTCTATAGTAATCTCGCAGGGAGCAAATTCCTTCCTCAAGGCTTCTGACATGGTCGAGGCAAAGAATATATTCACGTCGTGTGATGCGGCGTTGTTCCAGATGGAGAGTCCGGCGGAGACTGTTACGGCTGGCCTGAAGATGGCGCGGCAATACGGGTGCAGGACGTTCCTATCCGCTGAACCTCCCTACTCTCTCCCGAATGAAGTCTGGTCGAACATTGAGTGCATGATTCTCAACGAACGTGCACTCAGTTTTTACGCGTCGAGTTCTTCCCGAAGGTCAGTAAACTCTATGGCCAAAGACTTGCTTGACCGGGGGGTTCATGATCTCGTGGTTACGCGGAGTTCACGGGGGGGAATGGTCTTCTCGAGGAGCGGAGAGAACTTCTCGTTTGACGCGTTCAACATTAGGTCCGTCGATAACACTGGAGCTAGGGACGCGTTCTGTGCTGGTCTGTGCGTGGGACTGAGCGAGGGAATGCCCATGCGACAGGCGGCAAAGTTCGGGTCAGCCTGCGGAGCTCTGGCCTGCACAAAAATCGGTGCTCACCCTTCACTTCCATGGCGGCATCAGGTCGGGGCACTTCTTGGGGAAGCCGGAGACGACGAATACGAGCTGTAATCTTCCTAACTACTAAGGAGGTCTTATTTTGGACGGCTATAATTACTTGCTGAGTCTGTGCGTGATTCTGCTGTCGACAAAGATTTTCAGCATACTTTCACGGCGCGCTCAGCTTCCGCAGGTTGTCGGGGCATTGATGGCGGGATTATTCTTCGGTCCTGCGGTGCTCGGGGCAATCACTGAACATTTCTTGGGCTTCCAGTTCTGCCTTCACCCTTCACCGTTGTTGAGCACGATGGCGGAACTGGGAGTAATCGTGATAATGTTCACGGCAGGTATGGAGACGAACATTGAGGAGCTCCAAGCATCCGGGAAAGTCGGATTTGCTGTGGCCCTAATGGGAGTTGTTGTGCCTCTGGTTATGGGCGCAGGGCTAATGTACTTCTTTGACGAGAACGTTACGTTTGCTTCGGCCGTATTCGTTGGGGCGGTGCTGACTGCTACGTCGGTGTCAATCACGGTCGAGGCACTGAAGGAACTCGGCAGGATGTCCACAAAGGTCGGCAACACGATACTTGCTGCGGCACTGATCGACGATATTCTGGGCCTGATATGCCTGACTCTGGTTACTGGAGTTGCAGGCGGGGACGTGAATATTGCTCTGGTGTGCGTGAAGATAGTTGGGTTCTTCCTGTTTGTGGGGATTGCCGGACTTGCGTACTATAGGGCTATGGTGTGGTCGGACAGGGTGCAGGCTGAACGTAACCTGCGGCGTTATCCCGTGATGGGGTTCGCGTTCTGTTTGTTCATGGCGTGGGCGGCAGAAGTCGTGTTCGGGGTTGCGGACATAATTGGTGCGTTCGCTGCGGGAATGATTATAGCGATGTCGCCTAAGGGGCAGTACATAGCGAGCAAGTTCGACACGATAGCTTATCTGCTGCTGACCCCAATATTCTTCGCGAATATCGGCCTTGAAGTTACTCTGCCGAAGATGTCCTATGAGCTAGTGGCCTTCACTGCAGCTATGGTAATCGTGAGCATAATCTCAAAGCTGGGGGGCTGCGGACTTGGTGCGATGCTTTGCGGTCTGAGCCGTAGACAGAGCTACCAGATAGGGCTTGGCATGGTATGCAGGGGAGAAGTTGCGCTTATCGTTGCTGGTAAGGGAATGGCTATGAACCTGATTAACGAGGAATATTTAGGGCCGATAGTCATCATGATAATTGTGTGCACGATAGTTACGCCTATATTCCTTAAGGGAGCGTTCAAGGGAGCAGATGAGGCGGGCAACACGATATTTGAGGATGCGTTCATGGTGGCGGACCAGGCGGACGAGATAGCAGAAGACATGTTCCACAGGAGGAGTTTGCTATTCCAGCAGACTTACGGAGGAGAATAATTTTCGTGGGGAGTGCGGGAAGTCTCTAGCATTCCCCATTAATCACCGAGCACACTGAACAGAGTTTCACGCAGAGCCAGAGCAGCCTTAGAGTGGTACCTTCCGGGCGCGAGGCATACCCCCAAATCAATAATTGCACCTTCCTCACCGAGCGACAAGAACACAGCCTCAGGGTAAGCGTTCCTTGCGCAGTAGTACGTGAAGGCCAAACCGAGTCCGGCAGCTCCCAGTGAGGCCGCGAAGAACGCAGAAAGTTTCTCGTTGTGCACCACAGGAATTAATCCGTGTTCACGGAAGATCCTCCGTCCCTCACGCCCCAAAATAGTATCGTAGTCGCTCAATAAGTACTCGAAAGCTATAGTGTCCTCGAGGTTGATGCAGTTCGGGATTCTGGACTTGCTGTGAGGAGGTGAGGGGCGCGAGAACTTCAGGACGGGGTGAGTTTTTCCGGCGATGATGCAAATCTCGTCGTGCATGAGAAATTCTGTGTCTTCGGGCTTGAGGATATGTGCGGGCAGGATGATTAATGCGAGGTCTATTGTTCCTGCTCTAAGCATTCCCTCAAGGGCCATAGAGTTAGCCTCGACTATTTCGACGTGTACATCAGGATAGAGCCTCCGAAATTCCCCGAGCACTGGAGGCAGTAAGAACGTCCCGCGAAATGTGCTTATCCCCATAATCACCCGTCCTCCCTTGAGGGCTTCAACGTCCTGAATCTGGTCGCGGAGCCTGTGGTACTCCGAACGCTCTCGGTATGCGTAATCTATCATGAGCCTTCCTGACTCTGTGGGGCGGACTCCCGTTGAGGTCCTCACGAATAACTTGCTGCCTACTTCGTGTTCCAGTGAGGACAAGTACTGGCTGAGGCTTGACTGTGCCATGAAGAGGCGTTCTGCGGCTTTGGAGATGCTGCCCTCCTCCGCTATGGCAATGATATAATTCATCTCCCTTATTCCCATACGATTACCCCCAATCGAATTTAGTGATAGCTGACATAAAAATTTTTCCCTTTCGCCGATAGCACTTCACGAATATAATACTCCCAATTCCACAAAACTTAATCAGGAGGGTAAAGCAATGCCAAAGGTTTCACTTAAGGGTGTATGTGATATGCACGTCCACACCAACCCGGATTTACGCCTCAGAGCCTACAACGACTTCGAACTAGCAGAGGCCGCAATCAGAGTCGGAGCGCGCGCAATAGTCATCAAGTCCCATCAAGGCTTCACAGCAAACAGGGCGTGGCTCACAAATGAATACGTCCGTCGTGTTCACGGAGACCACACAGGCTTCACGATGTTCGGCTCCGTAACACTGAATAGAGTCGTCGGAGGGGTCAACCCTTCAGCCGTAGAGACCGTCCTAAAGCTCGGCGCAAAAGTCGTCTGGCTCCCAACACAGTCCGCAAAGAACCACTTACGCAAAATGGGCAAAGACCCTTCATCGGGAGTCGATATCGTCGTCGGCTGGAAGGTCGTTCCCGAACTCCTCGAGGTCTTCAAGATGGTCAAGGACTATGACGCTGTCTTGGGCACCGCTCATGTTTCACCCGAAGAGGCGTTTGTAGTGATTGAGGCAGCAAGAAACGCAGGGGTCAAGAAAATCGTCCTCACTCACCCAGAATGGTGGATTGTCGGAATGTCCCACGATGACCAGGTCAAAATCGTGAAAGACTATGACGTCATCCTTGAACGCTGTTACGCTCAGAACATGGGGGGCGGAAAGTACAAGAGCAACTTGCCCGACAACCTCGAGATAATCAAGAAGGTCGGCTGCAAAAATGTTATGGTCGACACCGACGGAGGACAGACAGAGAACCCTCACTGGGAATTAGCCCTTGAGGAGTACATTCAGTACTTGGCCGATAACGGAATATCTGAGGAGCAGATTCACTACATGACCCGCACAATTCCCTACGGCCTGCTGAACATTAAGGAGGAGGATTAACCATGACCGGCGCAGCGTTAAGTGTAATCATCGTGGCCTGCATTGCCATAGCGATAATTCTCGGGTACAAGACTGGAATCAATACGGGCCTGTTCTGCATGGTTTTCGCGTATGTGATTGGGTGCTTCGTGATGGGGCTCCGGCCTGCTCAGGTGATAGGGTTCTGGCCGGTGAATACTATGTTCGTGATTCTGTCGGTGTCCTTGTTCTACAACTTCGCAGCGATTAACGGCACTCTAGAAAAGCTCTCGGGTGCCCTGCTCTACACTTGCCGGAAGTTCCCGGGCCTCCTTCCGTTCGCTCTGTTCGCTGTGGCGGTCCTGCTCTCGATTATGGGCGCAACGTTCTTTACGGTGATGGCGTTCATGACCCCGATAACTCTGGCAATCTGTGAAGAAGCACACATGGACAAGCTCACGGGAGGCGTGGCGATAAACTGCGGAGCTCTCGCCGGAGGGAACTTCCCAACGTCTAATCTCGGAGTAATCTTCAGGGGGCTTGCGGATACAGCTTACGAGGCAAACAAGAATCTTCAGCCCGTCGAGTCGTTCAGTATGGAGATGAAGATTTTTACGCTTGCAGTGGTCTTCTCGGTGATAATTATTGCGGTGTTCAGGTTCTGCCTTCCGTCAAACTGGCACATAGGCAAGGGAGTAACCTTCACCAAGCCCGAACCGTTCGACAAGAAACAGCGTCAGACCTTTACGCTGATGATATTGATGATGGTAGTGCTGTTGGCGTTCCCGATTCTGAAGAGCATTCTTCCCGGCAGCAAGACGGTAGCAATGCTCAACAGCAAGATAGATGTTGGACTTGTTGGGATAATCTTTGCGGTGATTGCGTTATTGATGAAGTTAGCTCCGCAGAAGGAAGCCGTCGCTCGAGTGCCCTGGAACACGATAATAATGATTGCCGGAGCCGGAATGCTGATAGCCGTAGCGGTCAAGGCCGGGACGATTGACATGCTAGCGTCGTGGATTGGGTCTAACGTTGCGGTTGGGCTTGTGCCGATAGCGTTTAGTATTGTTGCGGCGTTCATGAGCTTCTTCTCGTCGACTACGGGAGTGGTTGCTCCGGCATTGTTCCCGTTAATCCCGGCTCTTGCGGCATCGACAGGGATTGGAGCGGAGTCGCTTTTCGCCTGCACGGTACTCGGAGCACAGAGCAGCGCAATTAGTCCGTTCTCTTCGGGGGGGAGCTTGATTATGGCATCGTGCGGGAAGGAGGACGAAAGAGTGAGCATGTTCAACAGGCTGCTATTCTTGGCGGTGCCTGTGAGCGTTATTCTGTGTGCGGCGTTCAACTATGTGGTGAGCGTTATTCTGTAGTGAGAAGTGAGCGCAACTACTTTCTGAGCTAATCATGAGAGTAATTGCGCTTTCGTTATTCTTAGGAGGCTAGGTACTGTTTCTTCAGCAGCATCGGAGTTACGACAGAGCTGACCAGAATCAGCAATATCACAGCCGTAAAATAGTCCGCCGTCAATAACCCCAGCGTCAACCCCTTCTGTGCCGTGATTAGCGCAACTTCCCCGCGCGTCATCATCCCCGTACCAACCTTCAGCGAGTCTCCGGCGTTGAACCCCAAAAGTTTCGCACACCCTCCGCAGCCGATCACCTTCGAGGCAAGACCGATAACCACAAAGCATATGCTGAACACCAGAAGCCGCGCGTCCATAGCCCCAAAACTCGTCTTGAGACCGATACCCGCAAAGAATATCGGCGCAAAGAACATGTACGAACTTATGTCGACCCTGCGTTCAACATACTCACTGTCAGCTATGTTGCACAGAACTACCCCAGCCACATACGCCCCAGTGATGTCCGCAATCTCAAAATATGTCTCCGCAACATATGCCAGCAGGAAGCAATAGCATAGACTTATTATTGGTATCCGCCGGTGATGTAAGTACAAATTGTCAAACCACGACATAGCTTTGTAGATTACGTAACCCGTAACAACTGCACCAGCGAAGAATACCCCGACCTTCAGCAACACACTTAATACGCTTTCGGACTCGCCCCCTCCGCTTAGGCCCGTAACAACCGTGAGAAGAATTATCCCGAGCACGTCATCAATGATTGCCGCACTCACTATTGTTGTGCCGACCGTCTCCGAGAGCCTGCCGAGCTCCTTCAAGGCCGCTACCGTAATGCTCACTGATGTTGCAGATAAGATTGTTCCCAGAAATACCCCCTTCATGAAGCGTTCAGAACCCGGCGCGTCAAATCCGTAGAACGTCATGAACAGAATCGTACCCATTATCAGCGGCACAATCACTCCAGCACAGGCTATAAGTGTCGCCTTAAGCCCCGACTTCCTCAGCTCCTGAAGGTTAGTCCCCAATCCCGCCTCGAACATGAGCATAATTACTCCGATGTTGGCCGTGATGCTGAGAAATTCCGTCTCCTTCACGACACCAAGCACCGCAGAACCAACCACAAGACCAGCCAGAATCTCACCGACTACCTCAGGAATCCCGAGCTTCTTGCCGGCAACGCTGAAGACCTTTGCGGAGAATAATATTATCGCCAAATCCAGCAGATATTGAACGCTATTCATCCTTACCGCCTGCTTTCTCTCCTATAAGCCCACACTAACACTCCAGCAAGGCTCAGGCCAAGACCGAACGCCTCACAGCCTCCGCCTCCGCCCCCTCCGCTGCTGGGAGTGTCAGGAACTACGTTGTTGTTGCCGCCGCTCGACGCATGAGCACTCACCACAGGCCAATACGTATTCTGCGCCAAGTACACAGACACTGTTACTGCCCTGTTCGACGGTACTGTGGTCGTCGTGTTCCCGCTAGAGTCCGTGAAGGAAGCTCCGTAGCCGTCATTGCCGATTCTCGGGAACGAGTGCCACACTAAGGTATACCCCACAGGTACAGCCTCATCAATATTTATCCTGAACGAGTAATTTCCTGCCTCATTGACCCTCAGTGAAGGCATAATCGCAGCTATAAGGTCTCCAGAAATCTCTGCTAAATCCTCCTCCGACAAGTCCTCAACCGTCCTAGCTGGCCCGCGAACTATGTCATCAACCTCGACAACTTCACCAGCCTCTGAGGCTATCTTTATCGTGAACGTCGCCGAACTCGTCCCCCATTCGTTGACGGCCTCGACTCCGAACATGTACTCTCCCGCAAACGTCGGTGTTCCCGAAATCGTCCCGTTGCTGCTCAGGCCAAGACCAAGAGGCAGACTCCCATCAGTAGTCCGCCAAGTTATTGGGGCTGTTCCCTGTGCCTGAAGGGTGAAGCTGTAGAGGACTCCTACTTTGCCGCTCACAGGCTGAACACTCACAGTGATTGACGGTGCAGTCCCAGCAGCCGGTCCTGAAGCTGCCTCAACCGTAAGCGTGAAGGTCTTGCTGTCGGTCCCTGCAGAATTTTCCGCATTGACGCTGAATCTGAAGATCCCAGACTCCGCAGGCGTTCCCGAAATCGTCCCGGAACTGCTCAGCGTGAGTCCAGAAGGCAGACTCCCGCTCCCTACCCTCCACGTGATTGGCGTTGTCCCTGTTGCCGTGAGATTGGCGGTGTAGCTCGTGCCCTCCGTCGCGTCAGGAAGTGATGACGTAGAGATTGACGGAGCAACCGCAGATGATGACGCAGCGTTGACCGTCAGTGTGAGGCTCTGAGTAACGCTCCCGGCAGTGTTGCGGGCCTGTACCACAAACGTGAATGTTCCCGTCGTTGTTGGAGTCCCGCTGATTACTCCCGAAGAACTCAGCCTCAGTCCCGAAGGCAGAGACCCGCTCACAAGAGACCAGATTATCGGGGTTGACCCTGAGGCAGTCAGCGTGTAGGTGTAGGAGCTCCCCGCAGTCCCTGCAGAAACACTTGATGTGCTGATCGTCGGGGCCGTCCTAGTCGTTGAAGTGTCCCCGCCAGAACTCGCAGCTACTATCCTCAGCGTGAGTTGTCGTGAGGCCGAACCCGCAGAGTTTTGCGCAGTTACGGTGAAGGTGTACCTGCCCGTTGCCGTCGGAGTTCCCGAAATCACTCCGGCACTGCTCAGAGTGAGTCCAGTTGGCAGACTCCCCGACGTAACTGACCACGTTATGGGCGTTGTTCCTGTGGCCGTCAAAACCGCACTGTAGGCTGTCCCGGATGTCCCTGAAGAAAGACTCGTTGTGGTGATTGTCGGACTGCCCGGCAGAGTAGGTGCGGCTATCGTTATCGTGAAGGACCTCGACGCGCTCCCCACAGAGTTCACAGCCTGAACGGTGAACGTGAAAGTTCCTGCAGTCGTCGGTGTCCCGGAAATGTCGCCGGAAGTGCTCAGCGTGAGTCCCCCGGGCAAATCCCCGCTGGTGAGGCTCCACGAAATAGTCGGTGCTCCAGCCGCTGACAGGGATGCGGTGTAGGCAATTCCCCTCGTTCCCGAAGCAAGGGACGTGGTGAGGATTATCGGCAGGCCCGGAGCGTCTGCACTGGCTATCGTTATCGAGAGGTCCGCCGAGTCCGTGCCTGCGTCATTCACGGCCTGAACAACGAACGCAAACGTTCCCGCAGTCGTTGGAGTCCCGGAAATGTCGCCGGAAGTGCTAAGTGTGAGTCCTCCGGGCAAATCTCCGCTGGTCTTGCTCCAAGTGATCGGCGTTGTCCCTGACGCTGAGAGGGACGCAGTGTAGCTCACTCCTACCGTGCCGGAAGACAGCGAACTTGTCGTGATTGTGGGGGCCGTGATTGTGGTTACCGTTATCGACAGGTCGCAGGACGCGCTGCCGGTTGGGTCAGTGTAGCCGACGATGAACGTGAAAGTTCCCGCAGTCGTTGGAGTCCCGTAGATTGTGCCGGCCGTATCGAGGCTCAAACCGTCGGGCAAATCTCCGCTGGCCAAGCTCCACACTGCTTCGTCCTCAGAGACCACGCTGGACACCGCCAAATCTGCACTGTAGCTCTGTCCCACTATGCCGTCAGCAAGACTCGTTGTCGTGATTGTGGGGCTGCCCTCAGCGTTGATGATTATCCTTAAGTCCGCAGAGTCGGTCCCGCCCGTGTTCTCAGCCTGAACGGTGAACTCAAAGACTCCCGCTGTCGTAGGTGTTCCCGTGATGTCCCCCGAAGCGTCCATCGACAAACCCGAAGGCAGAGCCCCATCAATCAGCGTCCATGTTGGCGTGGGGGTCCCTGTTGCCGTGAGGTCCGCGCTGTAGTAGGTATTGACCATGCCCACAGAAAGAGTCGTGGTGCTTATCGAGGGAAGTACTAGGGCGTTGACGGTCAGCGAGAAATCTGCAGAAGCATAGCCGTATGAGTTTGCCGCTATTATCCTGAATGTGTATGTCCCTGCTGTCGTTGGTGTGCCGGTGAGAGTGTCGCCTGACAACGTGAGGCCGTCGGGAATGTTATCGTCATAGCATGACCAAGAGATATTATCTGAGCTTGAGGAAGTCGCCGAGAACGTGAAATCGTAGCTCAAGCCCTGCCACGCTTCCGGCAGAGTGTCGGGGGAAATCGTCGGAACGTATGAAGAGTCCGCAACCGTGAGCGTGTATGTCATGTCTGCTTCTCCATAACCATTCGAGGCAGTTACAACAAATGTGAATGTCCCTGTCTCAGTCGGAATCCCTGAGATATACCCGTACAAATCATCACTGTAGACGGCGAGACCTTCAGGTAAATCTCCGCTGGTTACGGAGTATGCGTAAGGCCGTGCACCCTTCGGCATCGCTAAGGTGTCGTTATACGTCTGGCCTGCAGTTCCGTTTGTGAGAACGCGGCTGGTACTCGTGAAGAATCTCGGCTCCTCAACCGACCTGCCGTTCGTGCCGTCAAGATAGAGCGTAACATTCAGCGGGTAATTGCTGCGGCCGGTGTTGTACTCGTAGACTATCCTGTAAGGCTCAGACGCACACAATAACACGCTGGGCTCTTCATTCTCAGTGTTAAACTTTGTTGAAGAAATCTCAACGTCGCGTGAGTCATAGGCTTTGATGTTAGCGGCCGAAAGATTCGCTAAATCCTCATCGTACATCATCTCCGAAAAGTCATAGGCGTATGGGTAATTGGGGTAAGTCTCTTCGTCTCCTGTCTCGTAGGGAAGGCTGCCGGTTACGTCCTGAGAAGTCGCGCTGTTGGCGGTGAGGCTAGTGCAGGCGGACAGGTTCAGGCGGAATAAGAAGTTGCCCTGACAGTATAAATGGGTCAGTGCTGTATTCGCTGTGAGGTCCAGTTCACTAATCAGGTTCTCCGAGCAGTCAAGATACCTTAAGGCCGTATCGCCCGTTGTGTCAAGCTCCATAAGGTTATTGTGGGAACAATCGAGGCTCACAAGATTTTCTGGGACATACAATGAGTATATATTTCCGTCCGAGCAGTTCAGACAGAGCAAGGCAGTATTTGACCCCGCGTCTAAGTCTGTGAGGCTGGCGTTCCTATGACACACTAAGTACTTCACGTTCTCGCCGATATAGAGCGTCCCAAGATTCGGGTTGTCGTTGCAGATAAGGGCCGTAAGACTCACGTTCCCGCCGGTGTCGAGATCAGTAATGGAAGTACCGGCAACACCGAGAACATCGAGACTGACGAAATACCCAATCCCCTCTAGGGTCTCAATCTCCGTCGGCAGGGCTAAATCATCGCTCCAGCTGTAGGAGAAAGTGTTAGTCCCCGTCATCGAGTAGGTTATTCCCGCAGGAATTGACGTTACGCTGGCGGCTTCGGAATCGCTCAGGAATCCGTCCCCGTCCGTGTCGAAATGTGTGCTGACGTATTGCCTGAAGGACTCATCGGGAAAATTGCTCTCGTCAATCTCGACATCGTCCGCGTAGGCCTGAGAACACAAGCACAGACACACGAACAGCAGCACAGCAAAAACTTTATTGCGCATAATGGTTTATCCTTTCGTGAAAAGTTATTGACTGTGTGATTCTATCACTAAACAGCCCCCCTCATTCACTCAAGGGAGGCCGTGTGTGTTATTGCTTTACGTCAAATGGTATCTCGGGAAGGGTCAGCTTCTCACCTGGAGAGTATTTAGCCGTCTCAGTGAGGCCCTCGTGGAGTTTTGCGTGAACGTCCTCAACGTCCCCAACACCATACGCACCGATTACCGCATTGAGTGCCAAAGCCCCGCCGGTCTTGAGCGTCAGTGTCTCCGCACCGATCATGTCGGCCTTAATCTGATTCCACAAAGGCGACTTGCTGCCCCCTTCGGTGATAATTATCCTGTCGACTGGAGTCCCGGCTGCCCGGCACCTGTCCGCTATCTCCGAGTACTCACCGGCAATGGCCTCGAGGACCGCACGCCACAGGGTGAATTGGTCGGTGTTCATGCCCATATTGATGAAGCACCCGTGAACCTCCCGGAAGCCCTCCGGCCCGCCAGTCAGCCACGGAAGGAAGCGCACTCCCTCACACCCAGCAGGAACTTTCTCCGCACCCTCGCTCAGGAAATCGTAGTACGAGTCGTCGCCGGCCTTGTTGCACACGTTGTCCCGGAACCATCTTAACGCAAGACCGCCAGTCCTCACGAAACCCCAATAGAAGTACGTCCCCGGCAGAGTCCCGGAGTTGAAGATTAACCCATTGCCCTTCCTGCTGAGGCCCGGAACGATTCCGCCGGTCGATATGCAGAACATCGAACACGTTCCAGCAACGTCGACAGCGTGGCCAGGCTCATAGACCCCGCAGGCTAGAAGCGACTGCATTGTGTCTCCGGCTCCCGCACAGATCGGAATCCCCTCAGGAAGCCCGGTAAGCTCCGCATTCTCACGCGACAACCTCCCGACAACGTCCCAAGGCCTCACGATTCGCGGCATTAATCCCTTGTCGATGCCGAGAAGATTCAGCTGCTCATCAGACCATTCTTTGGCCTCAACCTTATAGCCCAAACCCCAGCCGGACATTGCTCCCCAGTCGATGAACGAGTCAGAAGCCTTCAGGCCAGCAAGCCTCATCAAGATATACGGAGCGTTGTGCACAAACTTGCGGACTTCGTGAATGTGCGGGTCATTCTTCAGGAGCCAGCGGGCAAACATCGCGGGGAATAGGCACAATGGCTCAGGGTTGCCGGTCTCACGCGCCCAAATGTCGAGGCCGAGAGAAGCAAGAGAGTCCGCGTCCTCCTGAGTGCGAGAGTCCAAATAGTTAATGTAGGGAGTTACGGCTATTCCGTCCTCGTTGATGCCCGCTATTCCGCAGATTATCCCGTCGCCCATTATTGCCCGTATCGACTTTGGGTCAATGCCCTTCTCCCGTAACTGCACGGCACATGACTTCATGCCCTTCACCGCAAGCTCGTAGTACTCGTGAACGTTCATCTCAACCCAGCCGGCATGAGGGTAATACAGCGTCGTTGGGTTCACGTTCACCGCAGCCTGACGGCCGGTCTCGTCGTACACAGCAACCTTCACGCTCTGAGTCCCTGCGTCAAAACATAGATAGTGCTTCAAGATTGTGATACCTCCATGAAAAGTTTGATTGACCGTAAGAATTATAGCGCATAAAAATATCTCCCCCTGCCCACGCCCGGACAAGGAGAGATGATTCTTCAGTTCGTGTAAAACTGTTCTGCGTTGTGTATTACTTTCTGCGTGTTACCATGAATGCGCCTAATACTGCTAATGCCAATGCGCCGAACCCTGCATCGCATCCGCCGCCTGAACTGCCGGGGTTGACCGGGTTGATCGGTGTAACTTCTCCGCCGGGAGTATCTCCGCCGGGGGTGTCTCCGCCAGGGGTATCTCCGCCGGATATAGCCGTGGTCTTCACCGTAACTACCGGCGTATAGAGCGTTTCACTGGCGTCGAGGGTCATAGCGATGTAGCCTTCTATGTTCACTCCCCGAGCCGCTGCTGCACGAATCAGCGCGTCAGTCAGAGGCACCATATCATTGTTAAGGTAAACTGCCGTACCAGTCGCTGCAACTACCGTCTCACCGGCAGCGTTCGTCGTCGTGAGGCCTCTCGGGTAGAAGTCGAGCAGGTTATCTCCGCTGACTACCTGAGTCGAAGTGTTCGCAGGAATCTCGTACACAACCCTCATGACGTAGCAGTCGGTAGGAAGTGCTGTCCCGCTGATGTTCAGCTTCGGAAGGGTAAGAACTACTGCCCTGCCAGTCGAGGAGAGCATTGCTGTATCTGCTGCGCTCGTCGCTGACCATGCACCAGCATCACCCGATACTATGTACATACCTACTGCAGTGTTGTAGCCTGCTGCCTCGAATGCGGCCTCTTCGGTCTGGTCGAAGCTCGTCGAGTAGCTAGCTGTGTCGTACACAGGAATAGTAAGCGTTACGGTCTCAGTCTTCACTACGTCAACCGTCTCCTGCTCCGCCTGAGTGGAAACACCCTCGATTGTGGAGACGTCTTCCGCAGGTGTCGTGATGACGGGCGTGTAGGTCTCGCCGGGCTCCATCAGCATAACGAGTGAAACCTGTCCAGGAACGATAAGCTGTCTCTTGGTCTCGCCCTTCGGTGTTCCCCACTCGCCTTCGCCGGGCACTCTGTCGACTACCTCGCCGATACTGTTGAGGAATACTCCTGAACCGCTGTAGCTGGCATCAAGTGCGGAAGCTGTTACCGAATGACCGCCTGATGACCCGCCACGTCTGCTCTTGATGGCTGAAGCGTTGATCCTCTTCTTGTACATATCCGGCTTCATTGTCGGCATGGGGCTCACGACTAATGCGGGCTTCGTTGCTCCTGCGGGAAGTCCTACGGGACGGCTCACAGCTACGGGCGTTGAGGTGCTGTGCTCACGCTGTCTGGCCTGAGCTGCCTGCTGATCCGTTGCTGATCCGCTCTGAGCGTCGCTGACTTCCTGTGCTGACTGAGCGGCAAGAAGGCTCATAACATCATCAAGTGCAGGAGGCTCCTCGTCGGAAACGTCAAGGGTTGATGAGTCCACAACGTCAACATCCTGTGCTGTTCCGCCCGCTGACGTGGCAAGAGCACTGGTGAGCGTGCTGGCAGTATCGGGGTTGGACGCTGTGTTGGTCCTCGCTGCAGTGTCGGCTGCCTCGTTGACGACTCTGAGCATGGTCTCGGTCGGAGTCTCAGTTGTGCCGTCCGCCTTAGTCTCAGCAAGGCTCGTAAGAAGGCTAAGGTCTACCGTCTCACTGCCTGTGCTCGTACCGGTCTGGTTGCCCGCAAGAAGGGTTGAGAGCATGGCTGTCTTTGACGCATCAGCCGCTGCCTCTGCTTCGGTCGCAGGAGTCGCTGAACCGCCGCTGGCCTGCTTGAGAGCCGCAAGAGCCTGTGTAGCTACTGTGCTGGCTGTCGTCGTCGTTGTAGTTGTGCTTGTGGTCTCGATGACTGTCGTTACGGCCGTCGTGGTCGCTGTGGTAACTTCAACCTTCTTGTTCGCCACAGCCTGTGCTGCCGTCTGGGTTACTTCAGCCCTTGAGATCGTTACGACTACCTTCGCCGTGTACGTTACGGTGTCCGCAACCTTCGTAACCGTCGTGGTCGTCTGCGTTACTGTGGAAACCGTTACGGTCGTCGTCGTGGTCGCCGCAGCTGCGGGAGCGTCAACCGTCTTCGCGGTCTCACTGCCGGTGTCAGTACCGGGCGTGGGGGTAACGGGCTGGTCGGGGTTGACGGGGATGACGTGTCCGCCGTCCGAGTCAGCCGCCATAGCAGTACCCACAAGGGCGAGTGTGAATACCACTAAGAGTAATGCGAAATACTTCTTCATAAAAGTAAAGCACTCCTTCCAAAAGATTATTTGTGTTAAGAAATTAAGTAATACACGCAGAATTACACTTGGTAATTCTACACCGCGTTATGATTTTGTCAATTCACACGGCGAAAAAATTACTGATTGTTACTATTAGTTCATGGAGGCCTTCACCATTGCGGGCAATTGCGGAGAAGAAGCTAACTCCCTGACCAGTTCCGCGCGTCTCCTGTCTCCTGCGTCGTAGAGGTCCACAAGCCGGCACTTCACCAATAATGCCCTGTTGGTGTTAGGGTAGGCCCTCAGGCAGAGTTCAAGAATCTCGCGGGCCTCCTGCCTCATCTCCTCCGGGAAGCCGTCCAAGTACAGGTCCGCCAAGTCCCAATAGGCCATCTCCCCTTCTTCTGTGCCCTTGCACATGTCGATAATGCTCCTCAAGAGTGCCTCACGCTCGAACGGGTCGCCGGAACTGCCGAGCCTGTTCAACTCAACGCGGATGATCCTCGCCTCACGTTCAAGGCTCAGGGTGTCCGCACAAAGCCCCGCACACGGCACGCACAGCACCAAAGCCAGAGCCAGCGCGAAAACTTTCCTCATGCCTCAACCTCAGGACGGCCCATAGATACGTACTCGAAACCGGCTCTCTTCATCCCCGACAACGAGTAGAGATTTCTCCCGTCAACAACTAACGGCCTGTTCATGAGCTTCTTGATTCGGGAAAAATCCGGCTGGCGGTAGATGTCCCACTCGGTGAGCACAGCTAGAGCGTCCGCGCAGTTCACAGCGTCATACATGTCCTGAACGTACACGAGCCCCTGACGGTCGCCGAGAACTGTACGGGTCTCCTCGATTGCTCTGGGGTCGCTGGCCTGAATGTGTGCTCCTGCCTCAAGCAACGAACGGATGAGGACTTGTGCCGGGGCCTCACGGGTGTCGCTGGTCTTGGGCTTGAAGGCTAATCCCCAAACGGCTATGACTTTTCCGCTGAGGGTGTCGAACTTGGCCGAAATCTTCGCGAACATTGAGGCCTTTGCGCGCTCGTTCACGTCGTCAACTGCCGTGAGAATCTGAGGTTCATACCCCGCTGCCCGAGCGAAATCCCGCAGTGCCCTAACATCTTTCGGGAAGCATGACCCGCCGTAACCGCAGCCGGCGTTGAGGAACTTCTTACCGATTCTAGCGTCGAGGCCGATACCACGTCTTACGCTCTCAACGTCAGCTCCCACATGCTCACAGATACCGGCCATTTCGTTCATGAAAGATATTCTCGTGGCCAGCATTGCATTAGCTGCGTACTTGGACATTTCGGCGGAAGCAGTATCCATGAATAATAGTTTGGCTGGGTCAAGGAATGAGTACATTTCCTCAAAGATTTTGCGGCCCTCTTCGGAGTTCACGCCGATGATTACGCGGTCTGGCTCGAGAAAGTCCGTGAGTGAAGAGCCTTCCCGCAGAAATTCTGGGTTCGAGGCCATGAATAGTCTGTGGGGTGCGCTGCGTGTTGCCAGTTCGGAGCTGATTATTCCCTCAACGAGCTTGTTTGTGCCTACGGGAACTGTGGACTTCACGATCACCAAGAGGTCTCCGGCCATTCCCTGACCTATGTCGTGAGCGGCACTCTCAATGTAGCTCATGTTCGCGCTGCCGTCTGGAGCTTGGGGTGTGCCGACGCAGATGAAGCATGCGTCAGTGTCCTTGAGGGCTTCGGCGGTGGAGTCGGTGAAGGTTAGGCGGTCTTCTCGCATGTTACGGGACATCATTTCCTCTAGGCCGGGTTCATAGAAGGGTACGATGCCTTTGCGGAGGGTTTCGACTCTCTGTTTGTTCACGTCAACGCACACGACGTTATTGCCGTAGCGGGCCAGACATGTGCCGGTAACGAGTCCTACATAGCCGGTGCCAATTACTGCTAACTTCATGATTAATGAATCACATCTCCTGATAAATTTATGAGCTTCAACGAGAGATTATACACTGTGATATAATTTCCTCACCGCAAAATCAGTAATTCAGGAGGGATTGACAGTGAAGAGAGCAAGTCAGTATAATGGTTCACGGTTCACGGTTCACGGTTCACGGTTCACGGATAGTCTTTGCTCATTAATCCCATTCAGAATTTCCCAAGACACCTGCACGTTTTACAACTACATTTACAACTACACAACCAATCAAGAATCTAAGTGGCCATCAGGAATCGACATGTCCTGCCGGAAAATTAACCATGGACTTTGGCGGGTCATTGTTCGTACACAAATTCAGGGAGTGATTCATAATGTTCGGGATTAAGAGGGCGGCTAAGTATCTGCTGAGGAAGTACAACGGCTTCTTAGTGGACTCTCGGGAGATTAAGGCCAAAGCAGAACACATGCTTTCAGAGCAGGGCAGCGGCCTCGACAGGACGGGCTTTATTGAGGGGACGGACAAGGCAGCAATACAGCGAATACCAGACTACCTCAGGGTATCACACGACTACCTTCGGCACTATGACTACCTGTTCTCGCAGTTCAGGGGGGAAAAATTCTCACTAATTGAGTTCGGGTGTGCAGGGGGAGCATCTCTCAGGACTTGGGAGCAGTATTTTCCCCACGCAGAGATTTACGGCGTCGACCTCAACGAGAACGCGAGGCAGCACGAGAAGGGGCGAGTTCATATCGTGATAGGGGACGCGACTTCGGAGGAGACCTTCAGCACCCTCAAGGCGCAAACAGGGGGAGCGTTCATCATCCTCGACGATGCTTCCCACGCGTGGAGCGACCAACGCAGGTCGTTCGAGCTGTTTTGGGACATGGTGAGGCCGGGGGGGTTCTACGTGATTGAGGACCTGGAGTGCGGGGCTCTCGGGGCATACCCTGCGTACCCTCCGAAGGTGTTGGACTCTCAGCCGTTCAGCGAGTACATTCACGACAGGAGCAAGATACTCCGCTGGGCACCGGACAGGCAGCCGGAGGAAAATTCGTACCACTTTGACCACCTGCCGGAGCACATCCAGAAGATAGAGCGCGCTTTGGACATGTGCATATTCATTCCCGGTGCTGTGGTCCTGAGGAAGAGGGCGTGAATATTTGCCGGCCTCTGAGTAAATAGAACATGTTCTATTATTCTGTTCGCGGGTGATGAGTGAGTACATTCTGCCGGAGCACACCAATAAAGCCGTAATCCTGAGAAAGGGGGCGCGAAAAAATTTCGGGGTTGCAAAAAATTCATACTCTGAGTAAAATATTTTCGCGTTGAAGAATAAATCAGCTGCCCGGGTGGCGGAATTGGTAGACGCGCTAGATTCAGGTTCTAGTGGTCGCAAGGTCGTGGAGGTTCGAGTCCTCTCTCGGGCACCATCTTTCAGAATATTACAGGGTATAGTTATGTTTGCTTGACATAATTATGCCTTTTTGCTATCATGCCTTACTGCACCAAAGCAAGCCAGATTACCAGAGAATCCCACCAGCATATGGGCCTGGGGAGGGTCTCTGAATTTGGCTAATACTAATTAAAGGAGGTGCAATCCCGTTTACAGAAAGTTGAAGCATGTAAACTTTTTTGCTCCGACCTAACGTATTTCACCATTGATGAGCTATATTGTGGCTGGACGGGGAAAATTAGAGGTGATTGTGTTGTTTGTCCGTGAGAAGTTCAGCCCAGCCGGTGAGAATAGAATCCGGGAGCAAGAAAGTTAGTCTTCAGCTGAAAGCCGGTAACTTTTCCGAATTCTTCTGTAACGGTACAAATATGCCTGAGTTCATTCCTATCAGCAAAACCCGCAAGAGATACACTTTCGGGCGTGCTCACGATGTAATAGAGATGCCGGACATGATAGAAGTCCAGAGGGAGTCGTACAACTGGTTCTATCAGGACGACAAAGAGCCTGACGAGAGGAAATCGCAGGGACTTCAAGAATTGCTGGAAGAGGTTTTCCCCATAGAGAGCTATGACGGAAATTACGCACTGGAATTTGTCAGCTACTCAATCGACAAGCCAAAGATAACAGAGGAAGAAGCAAGGCAGAAAGATATGACGTGGGCGCGTCCGATCAAGGCGACGATACGGCTCACGAATAAACGCACTCAGGTCAGGAAGGAAGCCCGGGAAATATTCTTGGGGGATTTTCCGGTGATGACCGAGAGAGGGACATTCATTATAAATGGTACGGAACGTGTAGTGATTAACCAGCTTGCACGTTCTGCGGGAATATACTTTACTCATTCGGGCGACACATGTTCGGCCAAGCTGATACCAGATAGGGGGGCGTGGCTTGATTTCGCAATGCCCGAGTCGGAGAAGGAACTAATCACCGCCAACATCGACAACAGAAAGAGGCTGCCAATTACCCTATTGCTTAAGGCGTTAGGAGCGAAGGACAATGACGACATTATGCGGCTTCTCGATGTCGGTACAAAGTTCATGACGTTCGACAGCGAATTAGTCGGGTACATGTGCGCGGAGGACGCTGAAATTTTCGACGAGAAGGACAACAGGATAGCCTCAAAGGGTACGCTAATCACTGAGGAAATCTTAGCGAAGTTGTTCGAGGCGGCTTCTGACAAGGACGGCGGAATAGTTGTGTACGACATGGAGAAGGAATTAGCGCGCACCCTAGCCAAAGAGCAGTCAAAGAGTCCCGACGAGGCAATTCAGGACATATTCAGGAGGTTACGGCCGAACGAATTAGCCCGAATCGAGAACGCCAGAGACTATTTCCGCGGGCTTCTTCAGGACCCGAGACGCTACACACTAGGGAGGGTAGGACGCTACAAGCTCAACCGCCGGCTTAACATGGACGTATCGACGGATGCGAGATTGCTGACGCTCGAGGACGTTATAGCAATCATCAAGGAAATGTTTGCGATGAAGGCAGAGGACAAGACTTCCGACGACATTGACCACTTGGGGAATCGCCGGGTTAGGTCAATCGGTGAGCTTCCGCAGAATCAGGTGAGAATAGGCTTGCTGCGAATGGAGCG
>JAFPZI010000177.1 GCA_017417365.1 Synergistaceae bacterium | reverse complement strand
GTTGTCCCTCGCAGTGATGTTCTCTGAGGCCTCGTAGAACTTCTTGCGTGAATGTGTGTCGGTCCGCTATAGTCAGGTCTACAGTTCCGCCTGAAGAGTGTATGACCTCCAGCCGTCCCACACGATCAGCCTCTCGTAAACGCTCTCTCTCAGCAACACGTCAGGGATGCTCCTTGTGAGTATTTTTTCTGGGTAAAGGATATTATTATTATTCTCGATTGGGGATGATATTATCAGTGTCTGCATGTTCACAACCACGCATACTAGCGGCCAGCCTCCCCAAGAATGCCACAATAACTCTCACCCTCACCTCACAACCCCAACACACCAGGCAAATACGTCGTCAACACAGGAAAACTTATCACCACCACCAACACCCCAACCGCCACAACCACAAACGGCCATATCTCCCGAAACACCTCACCAATCGGGATCCTTCCCAACGCCGCTACAATATAGTTGCACGCCCCCACTGGAGGGGTGATTAACGCTATCGTAACGTTCAGCGTCATCACCACCCCGAACTGGAACGGATTAATCCCCGCCCTAACCGCAAGCGGCGCGAATATCGGCGTGAGTAACGTCAATACCGCTATCTCCTCCATGAACATACCAATCACAAACACCGCCAAACTCAGCACAACCATCAACAGCCATGCATTCCCAAGAAGACCAGACCCCACAATCAGCTCACTAATTGCCTGAGTGATCCGCTCATACTTCAGGTACCAGCTCACGACTGAGGCCGCTCCCATTATCAGGAAGATTGCTGCCGTGCTCCTGATTGTCTCGTAGATTGAGAGGCATAATTTCTTCAGCGTAAGTTCACGAGTTACGCAGAACCCAACAAACATGCAGTACAAACACGCCAACGCCCCCGACTCCGTAGGCGTAACGAACCCTTCCATTATTCCGCCCATGATGATTATTGGAGCCACAAGAGCAAGTACTGACCGCCTCAAGATTTCCCACTTGTGCGCTCGAACTTCTTCCGTGCTGGTGATTGGGACTCCGTATTTCCGTGAGTAATGCCAGTTCATAACCATGAAGGCCAGCCCCAGAATCAATCCCGGAATCACTCCCGCAGCGAACAACCCCCCTATTGATGTATTAGTCAGGGACGCATAGATTATCATGAACACGCTCGGGGGGATTATCGGACCGATTAACGAACTCCCCGCAGTTATCCCGGCAGAATACGCCGCAGGAAATCCCTCCTTGACCATCGCGGGAATCAGTATCGACCCCAACGCTGAGGCATCCGCAGACGCGCTCCCGTTCACACCTGCGAACACCACACTACCGACAACGTTCACGTAGCCTAGTCCGCCCCTCACACGACCAACAACAAGACGGCAGAAGTCTATCAATCTGTCCGTTAGGCCCGAACGATTCATCAGAGTACCCGTGAGGATGAAGAACGGCAGAGCCATTAACGTAAAGCTGTCCATTCCTCCGTAGAACTGTTGAGGAATCACCCGCAAGAGAGTCAGATTCCCAGTCCCCAACAAACCCAGAAGCCCCGTCATCAACAACGCAGCGTAGAGGGGAACTCCCATCAACATTTGTGCGATGAACCCGAAGAATAATAGTATGTCGTACATGTTCAGTCCCTGCCGAAAAATCTGCTCACCAACACCGCCAAGAACAAACCCATTCCCAAAGGCACAGCCATTAACGGCACAGCTCGTGGCACCCTCAAGGCAAGAGTCCTCATTGTCCAGCCTCCAGAGACGTTCTGAATCCCGTAGTACACCAGCACCCCCAACACAGCGCACTCAATCAAGAACGCGATAACTCTGCACAGACCCCGCGCCCAACCCGGAAGGGCCTTGACCGCGAAATCTATCGTCATGTTGTCGCCCTCGTAGAACGCCGCAGAAGCCCCGAGCATTACGCACCACACCAGCGAAATCCTCGCAAGCTCCTCAGTCCACACGATAGAGCCTAACCCGAGCTGACGCGAAATTATTCCCGCAGTGATGTCGGCAATGTTCACCAGCAGGAAAATGCATGAGATTACCCCGCCGGTGAGTGCCATGAACTTACTGAACTTTTGCATTGGCCTCTGCTGAGTCCCTCAAGGCCATATCCAGCCACTGAGAGTCTGAGAGTCTGCCCTTCAGCCACTCGATGTACTTAGGCTGCCCGACTTCCCGGAACTCCCTCATCTCTTCGGCGTTGGGTGAGTAGACCTGCATTCCTCGTTTGCGGCATTCCTCGACCTGTTCGGAGTCTTGGGCCTCAATGCGGGTGCGTGTGAGGGCGTTGGCTTCACGAGCTGCTTCAACGAGCGCGGAACGTTCCGAGTCCGTAAGGCTGTCGTAAAGGTCTCCGTTGATGATCAAGAATTGGTCCGAGTACTGAATGTTTGCGAGGGTCATGAACTTCTGGACTTCCGGGAGGCTCCCTAGTAGGACGTAGAACGCTGGGTTCATCTGGCCGTCAACGACTCCCGTCTTTAGTGCCATGTAGAGTTCTCCCCAAGGAATCGGAGTGCCTGAAGCCCCGAAGGCGTTGAAGATAGTAATTTGCCCCTCGTCCATTGCTCTGAACTTGAGGCCGGGAAAATCTTTAGGGCTGTGGATTTCGCGCTTTGAGTTCGTGAACGCCAAGAAGCCACCCTCCTCTACGACTTCAAGCATTACGCAGCCGGTGCGCTCGCGGAAAAGTGCTTTGAGCTTGGCCATGTATTCGCTAGTGTCGAAGAATATGTGTGCGGCCTCGTAGCTGTGGAACATGAAGGGGATTGCTGAGGCGTAGAGTTCGGGAAGGACTGTGCCGAGTGCGTTGAAGGAAGAGATGTCCGCGACTGGCTGATTGAGGCCGGACTTCATGATGAGCTCCATTCTCTGCTCCTCGCTGCCTAACTGTTCGTCGGGGTAGACCTCGAACGTTACGCTCCCGTTGGTCTTGGCCTGAGCCCGGGTGATGAACTCGTTGACGAAATAGTGCTGAATGTTGGTCTCGAGGTTTGCCGGTCCCTGATGAGAAATCTTGATGACTGTCTCGGCACAAGCAACCTGACACGACAGAACGAGCACAACCAATAGTAAAAGTTTGCGCATAATGGAGAAAACTCCCTTCGGTGAAAAATTTGCTCAATTATACACAAGAGGGCGATATAATTTCAGGACCACACACAAAGGAGGAATCTTTATGCAGCAGCTGTATGCAACTTGGAGGATGTCCTACATTGAGGCTCCCAAACACGAGGGGTGTATCTTCTGCGACTTCCCTGCGGAACACAAGGACGACGAACACTTTATAGTCCACAGGGGCAAAACTTGCTTCGTGATAATGAACCTTTACCCCTACAACCCCGGACACATGATGGTAATTCCCTTCCGCCACACGAACGTCTACGAGTCATTGACTGATGATGAGGTAATGGAGCTTCACGGCCTCACAGCAAAAGCTATAGCCGTCCTCAAGAAGGTAATGCACCCCGACGGCTTCAACATGGGAATAAACTTGGGGCAGACTGCTGGGGCTGGGGTAGCCGGACACCTTCACCGGCACATAGTCCCTCGCTGGAACGGAGATAATAACTTCATGCCTGTCCTGAGTGATACTCGGGTACTGTCCGACGCAATCGCTAACTCATGGCGGAAGATCAAGGATGCTTGGGACGAGTGCCTATAGTGAACCGGCAGAACCAGTAACGTACGAGGAGAAGATAAAACGCTCGGAGTTCATCGCGAACGTGTCGGTGTGTCATGATGAGGAGGAAGCGAGAAGTTTTCTGAACGCCATAGCCTCACAGCACCGGGACGCTACTCACAACTGCCGGGCGTATCTCCTCAGCGACGGGAGGGAGTACTATTCTGATGATGGGGAACCTTCGGGGACTGCTGGGCGGCCTATCCTTAACGCGATAAAGAGGAGCGGACTAGTGAACGTTATGGTTGTGGTTACTAGGTACTACGGAGGAGTGAAGCTGGGGGTTCGCGGGTTGATTGATGCGTACGGAGGGACTGCGGAAAAAGCTCTGTCTATGGCCGGCCGGGTTGAGAGGATTCCGACGAAGAAGTTCCGTGTTGCTCTCGGGTATGAGTCGACGGCTGCAATAGTAAAATATTTTACTAAATTGGCCGCTATGAATCTGAAGTGGAATTACGGTGCTGAAGTTACGGTGTCTGGTGAAGTTCCTGCGAGTGAGAGTGAGAGTTTTTCTGCTGGTCTGGAGGAACTGAAGGCCAGAAAAATTATTACCTCATGGGAGAATTTATCATGAAGCTAATCATGCTCGGAACGATACTTTGCCAACTCAGGCACTCAGGCTTTGCCCTTCGGAATATGCTTGTGTGTGTGAACATGTTCTATTATCTTTCACGTGAACTCGGAGAACTTGAGGCCAGAAAAATTATCACCTCATGGGAGAATTTATCATGAATCTTACTATGCTCGGCACAGGGAACGCTTTAGTTACAGAATGCTACAACACATGCTTTGTCCTCACCAGTGAGGGCGGCAATCTCCTAGTCGACACAGGAGGAGGCAGCACTATACTTCACCAGCTCAAACACTCAGGCTTTGCACTTCAGGACATCCACGAAGTATTCATCACACACTCCCACATTGACCACATTTTGGGAGCAATCTGGCTCATAAGAATCTCAGCACAGCTAATGCACAGGAATAACTTTGACGGCGACATAAACATATACTCTCACGACGGAGTCATCCCCCTAATTGAGGACCTCGTGAAGAAATTCCTGCTCCCCTACCAAGCCGCGTATGTGGGTGAGCGCATTCACATCATCACCATTCACGACGGAGAGTCCCGCAAACTCATCGGCCAAGAGTTCACATTCTTCGACATCCATTCAGAACGCACAAAGCAATACGGCTTCACTCTAGGACAGCGGCTAACCTTCTGCGGAGATGAACCCTGCACCCCTCAGTGTGAACATTACGTTCAAGGCAGGGATTGGGTGATCCACGAGGCCTTCTGCCTGTACTCTGAGGCCGAAATCTTCAGGCCCTACGAGAAGCACCACTCCACCGTCAAGGACACTTGCGAACTTGCGCACAGACTCGGCGTTAAGAACCTGATAATCTGCCACACTGAAGACTCAGACTTGCCCCGCAGGAAGGAACGTTACACCCAAGAAGGCAGGCAATATTTCTCCGGGAATATCTATGTGCCTGATGATTTAGAGATATTGACGCTTTTGTGAGGGTTGATTTTGGGGGCGTGAGGGTCTAATCTTTCACGCGAAAAAATTTCAGGAGTGATTCTTCATATGCTCATCAAGATTCTATTAGTCGTAATATTCTTCGGGGTAATGCTCGGTATCGGCCTCTACTGCCGGAAACACTCAACGGACGTAAGCGGCTTTGTCTTGGCGGGGCGTTCTGTAGGGCCGTGGCTGACGGCGTTTGCTTACGGTACGAGCTACTTTTCTGCGGTAGTGTTCGTGGGTTACGCCGGGCAGTTCGGGTGGCGTTACGGACTCGCCTCAACGTGGGTCGGTCTAGGGAATGCCTTCATAGGTTCGCTTATGGCTTGGGCAGTTCTCGGCCGCCGCACACGAATAATGAGTCAATATCTCTCCAGCGCAACAATGCCCGACTTTTTCGGCAAGAGGTTCACTAGTGATGCTCTGAAGATTGCCGCGTCAGTGATATGCTTCGTGTTCCTGATTCCCTACACTGCGAGCCTCTATAACGGTCTGAGCCGCTTATTCGGAATGGCCTTCAGCATAGATTATTCTGTGTGCGTGGTCTTCATGGCCGTATTGACGGGAATATACGTAATCGCCGGAGGGTACATGGCTACAGCAATCAACGACTTCATACAGGGAATAATCATGCTTGCCGGAATAATCGCGGTAATCTGGGCAGTACTCGAGAGCAAGGGGGGCTTCACTGCTTCTGTTGCCGGAATAGCGCAGATCTCTGACCCTCACGCACAGAGCGTATTGGCCAAGTCTCCGGGAATCTTTGCGTCATTCTTTGGGCCTGACCCTGTGAATCTGTTGGGCGTAATCATCCTTACGAGTCTGGGAACGTGGGGATTGCCGCAGATGGTGCAGAAGTTTTACGCGATCAAGACAGAGGGCGACATCAACAAAGGTACAGTGATATCTACAGTGTTTGCACTTGTTGTAGCAGGAGGATGCTATTTCTTGGGAGGCTTCGGGAGACTCTTCACAGCACAAGTAGATCCGGCAGGCTTGGGAGTCACTGCGGAGGGGTATGATTCCGTGATACCTATAATGCTTTCTGGTCTGCCTGATATTCTGCTGGGAGTAGTTGTGAT
>JAFPZI010000176.1 GCA_017417365.1 Synergistaceae bacterium | reverse complement strand
TACTCATGCACATTGCAGACCGACGCGGCTCAATCTCAGTCAGTCTATTGGTACATGACCGGCGGGACTCTGCCTTCGGGCCTCTCTCTGAACTCCTCGACAGGAACAATCTCGGGCATTCCCACACAGGAAGGGACATTCACCTTCACGATTCAGGCAGTGGCAGGGAGCCTCATTGCGGGTAAAGAGTTCAGGTTAGTCGTTGAACCCTTGCTGGCTATTCTCACGGAGTCCCCGCTGACTGCGGGAAAAGTCAGCCGTTACTACACAATAACCTTCACGGCGGACTCAGCGAACCCCGTAACGTGGACGCTCTCGGACGGGACTCTACCTTCTGGGCTGTCGTTAGTGAACGGGACTCTCTCAGGGACTCCTACGACGGCAGGGACTTACACATTCACATTGACAGCAGCGAGCGCGGGACTCACCTCAAGCAAGGAGTTCGTGATGATTGTCGGCCCTGCATTGACGATAACGACAACTTCACCTCTGCCTTCGGTCAAACAGGGAGCAAGTTACTCGTACACCCTCGAGACCGACGCGGGGTCTGAGGCCGTACCGATCTGGACAGTGATAACCAGCGGTGATGGTGCTCTGCCTTCGGGGCTGTCTCTTCACAGGACGAGCGGGACAATCTCGGGGACTCCTACGCAAGAGGGCACGTACTCATTCGTAATTCAGGCGCAAGTGGGCAATCTCTACGCACAGAAGGCCTTCATGCTCACGGTTAGGCCGGCAATCTCGATAACCACAGAAAACGTTCTGCCCTCAGTCAGGACCAACACCGAATACTCAACTACCCTCACGACTGACGCGGAAGACGGCGAGGCAGTTACTTGGTCGTTAGTGGGCGGGTCGCTCCCTTATGGCCTCACGCTGGACTCACAGACGGGAACAATCTCGGGGTATTCCTCGAGTGAAGGGAGTTACGCATTTACGGTTATGGCCGCCACTAACCGGCTGTCTGCTACGAAAGATTTCGTGCTCACCGTTGGAGGTACGGTATTCATCACGACGAACTCAACCCTTCCGGCGGTTACGGCAGGGACTCCTTACTCCACGACGCTTCAGACGGACTCGGGTGCGGCTACTTGGTCTGTGGTGAAGGGAGCACTGCCTATGGGCCTTACGCTGAACCCTCAGACCGGCACAATCTCGGGAACGCCCCTAACTGCTGGAACATACACATTCACTGTTCGGACGGTCTCGGGGTATTCGTCATCGGAGAAGGATTTCACGGTAAAAGTCGGCTTCGTGATAACAAGCGAGATAAATTTACCCGACGGAACGGCAGGTGAACCCTACAGCTACGTAATGAGGAGCAACGGAGCGGACCCGTCATTAGTGTATTGGGCAACGTCGAGTGATTTGCTGCCTGCGGGAATAACCCTCAGCCGTGAGGGAATCTTGTCGGGAACAACGAATCAGGAAGGTACTTACACGTTCCCTGTGTATGCGTTCGTCAGCAGCGACATCGGTGCGCAAAAGGCTATGAGGCTCACGATTGGCTCAGTCTCAACTGTACCGATAACGAATAATTCACTGAAATCCGGGCAAGTAGGCAAAGAGTACTACGAGGAACTTTACACGACAGCGGGCGGGGTAATCTGGACACGAGTCAGGGGAGTCCTTCCCACAGGTCTTACGCTCGGGAGCAGCGGAGTAATCTCGGGAGTACCTACGGAGGCTGGAGAGTTCACGTTCACTGTGCAGGCGTATGCTGAAGGGCGCGAGGGAGTCCGTGAGTTCACGATAACGATAGCCCCTAATCCTGCGTGGGTGAGTCCCGATGTTGTGCCGGAGTCTCGGGACGTTAGGACTTCGTCGGGAGGCGGAGGAGGCTGTGATTCTGGCTTTGGGATTCTGGCACTGGCGGTACTGATTCTCAAGAGGCCGCGATAATAAGATATTTTACTATTACGCTCTCTCTGGAAACGGGGGGAGCGTTTTTGTGTTTTGGCACTGGTAACGGATTGGGCTATAATGTGAAAAATTCTCAATAACAACTTTTATTAAGTCATGAGAGCAGGTGAAAAAGTTTTGGCGGGAAGAAAAACTAGAACATTATTATTGACTCTTGCGGCACTCTCCGTGAGTCTGTCCGGCGAGGCAATCGCTGTTGAGCGTCTCACGATAACTCCCGAGGGGAGAGCATCACTGCAGGGTACACGAACATATTCCGGCGTGGTCATGTCCGCCTACCAGAAGGTTTACGCTATGAACTTCGAGATCTGGAAGCCCTCAGACCTCCCCGCAGGATGGTACGCAACTTTTGACGGCTTCCCGGTCGCACAGATCGCAGAAAACCGCTGGGTCTACGGACAGATTGCCCTAGACGGCGCGATAGTCCCAACGAACGTCCTCGTAGGCTCCGTAGTCCCATCGAGCGTCCCGGGCCTCGCACGAATCGCTGCCGTGTGGAGTTACGGTAAGGCCATGAATTCCCCGGAGTTCCAGAGAATCCGCAGGACCTTCTGCAACCGTATGGGCTGGTTCAATGACGGCTACGTGAACACTATTATTGCTTGGCAGACCTCACGTCCCGGAGTGTGGATATGGCTCGGCAACCGCTGGAGGAAGTTCGAACCCCGCACCGGCGAATACACTTGGCAGATGCTCAAACGCTTACGGCCCTACATTGCCTCCGAACTCGGCAAGCACAACGCTTGGTATCAGGGCGGGGAACCTATGGAGGTTGCTGACTTGGCCAGACAGTGGGGCTACATTTGGGGAGGCCGGGTGATTCTCGAGACCCTCAAGGCCTACCACGACTCCGGCGGCGGGGATGGGACCGTTACGTCAATGCGCGAAGCTCCCTCAAGCGGCGGAGGCAGCAGCACACCTTCAGAGCCTCAGGACTCCGGCCCGCAGTGGGACGTTGATTAGCGGAGGTGAGTCAGACTTGGCGGACAGGACAAGAATAGATCAGCTCCTCAACATGGCGTGGAACACCCGAAGCACCGCTAGGACTCTGGGCATAGTCAACCAGATTCTAGAGATTGCTCCGAACACTATCGAGGCGTTAATCATCAAGGCAGACAACACGGAGGACCCTTCAGCCCGTGAAAGAATATTATTGCGGGCACTCTACGCTTTCGAGAAGCCGGACAGCTGCAGCCCAGACGACAAAGACTTACTCTTCTACGTTGTGAATCAGCGTTTGGCCTTCACGATGTTCTACGCTAACAAGTTCCCCGAAGCCCTGACGTTTTGCGAGGCAGCTTTGACTTCCCGGGCAGCTCAGGAGAACGAGGAAGCACAGGATAATAACGGTGAGCTAAAATCTCTGTGGTATCGGATAATGCTTGAGCTTGAGGAGTGGCAGAAAGTTTTAGCCGAGACTATGCGCGACGAGGAACGTAACTTAGCGTGGGCGTATTCCCGTCTTTTGGCTGCGTATATGCTCGCTCCCGACAAGGAACGTGTGAAGGGCGTGTGCGCAAATATGTTCTGGGACGCTCTGATTCTCGCTCCCGATGTGCCGTTCTACATGCTAGGCTACCTCCCCGAACCTGACGAGACTGACGGCGAAGAGGCACAAGAAAATTTTGACTTCGCGGTCATGTACTATGACACT
>JAFPZI010000175.1 GCA_017417365.1 Synergistaceae bacterium | reverse complement strand
TAAACTTTATGGACATGCTAGGCTCAATGGTTCAGGGCAATATCGGTTCTTCCCCGACCTCAAGCTCCCGGATGTCCAGTGCAGGCAGCAGCATTCAGGACCTTCTAGGCTCACTCATGGGGGCGGGCCGCACCGTCAAGGAGAAAGTAGGAGGCGACAACCTCGCTGCCGGAGGAATCGGTGCCCTTCTCGGCGCATTGATGGGAGGCTCCCAGAGCACCACAGCCAACACACTCGGGGGCGGAATGATGGGACTTCTCGGGATGATGGCGTATAAGGCCCTCAAGAGCTCTCTTGGCGGAACAGCAGGAGCCACTGCACAGCCCCAAGACTACACACCACCATCGCCTCAGCAGCAGGCAAATGACGCAGAGATTATCATTCTCGCAATGATCGACGCGGCAAAAGCTGACGGCCAAGTGGACGCTGACGAGTTCCAGAGAATCACGAATGCCCTCCAGAAAAACGGTCTCGGCCAGGAAGGTATGAATTACGTTATCCAGAAGTTACAGGGTCCAATGGAGACCGCAAAAATTGTCTCCGCAGTCAACGGCCGCCCCGAACTCGCTGCTCAAGTCTATTCCGCCTCACTCATGGCCATAAACGTGGACACTGACGCAGAACGCAGGTACTTGGCCAAACTCGGGCAGGCTATGGGACTCACTCCCGAAGTCATGCGCAACTTGGAGCAGTACGCCGGAGCTTCTTGTTAAGTCTCGTTAAGTCTCGCTAAGACTCTGGTGCTGGCTCTGGTGCTGGCTCTGGCTTTGACTCTTCGGCTAGCTGTTTCTTCCGGCTGATTAGGTTCTCTACCAGCTTGTTGAACAGCTCATAGCCCTTTTCCGTCGGGGGAAGCTCTATCCTTGTGCCTCCCCCCTCGAATACTAGCATTCCTCCGCTCGATTCATGTATCGGATAGAGTATTGACGTGTGGCTCATTTGTGCACTCTGTGAATCACTCACGATTTCGTCAGGTGATACGTTCAGGAGATTAGCCAGCTCAATAATTCTCGTGCCGTTCGGAGCAGTCTCTCCCGACTCCCAGCGTCTCAGTGTGGCAATCGATACGCCTATTTTGTCGGCAAGCTCAATCTGTGTCAGGCCCGCCTTCTTCCTGTGAAGTCTGATATTTGCGGCAAGTGCCATTTCTACACAACCTTTCAGCATAAAAGATAGGATAGCGAATTATAACCGTGAATATATTTTTTGTGCAAGCTATGAGTGATTGTAAACCATGAATAATCACGTGAAGTTTACAACCCAGAGTGCTTGTGCTATAACTATCCATCATGAAGACAGAATTATTGAGGATACTAGAATCACGCAGGGGCGAGTTCGTCTCTGGTGAGGAATTGGCGGAGAATTTCGGCGTAACCAGAGCGGCTGTGTGGAAGGCTATAGATTCCTTGAGGAGTTCGGGGCACGTCATCGAGGCAATCACGAACAGGGGCTATTCACTCGTGAGGACAAGTGATGCTCTGACTTCGGAGGGAATACGCGTGAACCTGAAGCCCTCAACGAAAATTTCGCGCGTAGTCTGTCTCGAGGCCGCCGACTCCACGAACAATTACGCCAAGCGTCTGGCAATGAACGGAGCTGCTCACGGGACGTTAGTTGTTGCGGACCGTCAGACCTCAGGGAGGGGAAGGCACGGCCACACGTTCGAGTCCCCGGCTGGAACGGGGTTGTACATGTCGTTAGTGTTGAGGCCAAAAGTTGAGGCTGAGAAGTTCCAGATGATTACGGTAGCTGCGGCAGTTGCAGTGTGTTTGGCGATTGATGAACTCTGCGGAGGTGCGAAGGAGAGGGCCGGAATCAAGTGGGTTAATGATGTCCTGATTGGAGGCAGGAAGGTAACCGGGATTCTGACTGAGGCCGTGAGCAGTGTTGAGAGCGGTGAAATCGAGAGCGTAATTACTGGAATTGGGGTGAACGTGTCGACCCGTGAATTTCCTGCTGAGTTTGCGGACACTGCAGGGTCAATCTTCGGTGAGGGAGAATACTTGTTTGGGCGTGATGAACTCTGCGCGAGGATAGCAGATTACGTTATGGACTTTGCTGAAAATCTCGAGGCCCCAGAAATCATACGGGAATATAGAACACGTTCTATTTTGTCGGGCAAGAGAATCACATACATGAAGAATGACGTGAAGTCTTCGGGATTCGTTGAGGGGATAAGCGAGAACGGGGGGCGTGTTGTTGTGAATGCGTCTGGAGAGCGTGAAATTCTGAGGTCAGGAGAAGTATTTATGATCAGGAGGAAGGTTGATGAGGACTAAGAATTTGGTGTTGTGTGCGTTGTTTGCTGCGTTAATCGCGGTTGGGACATACATAAAGATTCCCACACCGTTATTGCCGTTGACCTTGCAGACGTTGTTTGTGGTGCTGGCGGGTCTGCTACTTGGCCGGAAGTATGGGGCAGTGAGCGTTTGTGTGTATGTTGGTGCTGGGTTAATCGGTCTGCCGGTGTTCACGGGTTCGGCGATGAATCCTACGTTCGGGTATATTTTGGGGTTTATTGGCGGTGCGTGGGTTGCTGGGTATATTGCGGAGAAGTTCCGGCCGTGCTTCATGACGTGGACGCTCGGGAGTGTTGCGGGAATTGGTGTGATTTACGCTGTTGGGATTCCGTATTACTACGTGATGTCGAAATATTATCTGGGTAACGAGTTGGGTGTTAAGACTTTGCTGACGTATTTTGTCCTGATGCCGATTCCCGGGGACTTGGCCAAGAGCGTGTGTGCAGGGTTGATTGTGCAGAGGTTGGCGGCGTTTTTCCCTGAGAGTTTCACGTGGAGGAGGGAGGGCTAATAGTCTTCCCTGTTCCCGTGCCAGCGGTATAGCTTCGGCCTCAGCAATGGTTGTGCAGGATGAGCTGAGAATATTTTCCCTCCACGTCCTTAATATGAGCTACAACAGCCCCCGCTATTTCCCCTCCTGACAAAACAGGGCCTATATCCCCAACCTGCCCAAAAACTCCTCCCCTAGTTCCTGCATTTCACGCACTATCCTCCGTGCCGTCAGGTTAAAGCGCGGACGCGTCAACACCGCTGGTACCCCGTCAAACGGTGCCGCACCAAATACCGAACTGTTGTTCCTCACAAAGTGGAAGATATAGTGCCCATTGTCCTTCATAACCTTCATGTACTCACGTTCCGCAGAAATCGGCTCATCCCCCTTGTGAATGTTCACCATCATCGGCACTATTCCAAAAGCCGTCAGAAATACAGGCCGGTACCTCCCTTCACCAAGAAGCACCCTGTATTCTTCATACTGCCTCAAATACGCCTCTATCTTCTTCTGGAGCTCCATCACTCCCAAAGTTGACAGATAGTCCAGTTTCGCAGGAACAATATAGTAATTGCTGGCAACAACCGCATTCTTCACCAACAGATAGAAATTCGGCGGACAGTCCAGCAGCACCAAATCATACTCATCCTTCATCTTGTCCAGCTGATTGCGCAGATAACTGCAGGTCTTCAGGGAATTGGCCGCTAACATTATCTGTGTCGGTGCACTGACCAGCCCAGCAAGCTGCATATCTATATCTATCATGTTCAGGTGTGAGCTGATTAACCCCAGCTTCAGCCCCTGAAGGTTCAGCAAATCCCCCATGTTAAGCGGAATCACTAAGGACGATAGGTCTACTGCCTCATCCGCCCCCCTGGTCAAAGGCTCAAAGTAGCTCAGAAGAGTCTTCGTGTCCGCGTATTTGTCCCTCCATTCTTCAGGTGTCATGAAGCTGAACGCAAGATGGCTCTGCGGGTCAAGGTCTATCATCAGCACACGCCTTCCCGCAAATGCCGCATATGCCCCCAAATTCGCCGTCAATGTCGTCTTCCCCACTCCGCCCTTGTAGTTAATCACTGATACTACCTTCATCACTGCACATCCCCAAAAAATTTGCCCCCTGAAGATTCACTCCTCAAGGGGCGGTGTTCACTCACTGCTACATGTACGCTTCAACCGAGCCGTTATACTCGTCCCACTTCACTACGCACTTCAGAGGCTCGATAATCTGGTCCGGGAACATCACAGGCATAAACGTATCATCCTCATCGTTCAGGACGTAGAACGTGTACCTTGCCTTGTCGGACTCCTCGAAGTCATCCCGCAATGCCCTCACGTCAATTTCCCCGCGCGTAATGTCCGTAACGGGTGCCAGCATCTGAAGCCACATGTCCTTCCTGTCCTCCGGGAGCATGTCTAGAATATCCTGCTTGATACCCTGCTCATACTCCCCGATTGCCGGCATTGGTGCTGGAGCTTTCGGGGGGTCGGGGGGGGTCTGAGGCTTCGGGGGCTCAACTGTTGCGGGCTTGGGAGGCTCTGGCTTTGGGGGTTCTGGCTTGGGTGCAGGAGGTGTGGGGACCGGTGAGTGTGTCCTGACTCTGTTAGGCCTGCCCTTACCCAGCTTGGCCAAAAGTTCATCAGTAACATCACGGTAGCACTCCGCACCCTTCGACTTCGGAGCGTACTGGAATATCGACATACCCATACTCGAGGCCTCAACTAGGCTGATGTTCTGCCGTATGCAGTTCCTGAACAGAACATCACCAAACGTCTTGCCAACTTCCTCGTAGACTTGGCGCGCAATGTACAGCCTCGTGTTGTAGTTCGTCATCAGGATACCGAGAATCTCAAGCTCAGGGTTAAGGCGTTCACGTAATGCGGGCATGGCGTTATTCAGGAGTCTCAACCCAAACAGGCTGTAGAACCCACCGTCCATAGGCACAACGATTTTGCTGCATGCCGTCAAGACATTACGCGTGAAGATACCCAGCTGCGGAGGGCTGTCCAGAAGCATAAATTCATACCTGTCCGGGTCAACTTTCTTCAGGGCCTCACGTAAGGCAGTGTTGGTGTTGACGGGTGAAGTGTCGTTGAGTTCCGCCATAGCGAGATTCAGGGAGCTCGGCACAATGTCAACTCCCTCTTTCGTGCAGACTATATCATCCCACGAGGCCTCACCAGACAGAAGGTCGAACACCTGCGGGTCGGTCTCCGAAGGCTTCACACCGAACCCCGCACTAAGGTTGCTCTGAGGGTCCATATCTACGACGGCGACTCTGCGCTTGGCTTTGGCGAGAGCTGCGGCTATGTTCTGGCAGGCTGTGGTCTTGCCGACTCCTCCCTTGAGGTTGCAGAATCCGATAATTATCATTTCCCTGCCCCCTGCTTCTTTAGGAATGCCTCAATCTCCGGGTTCTTGTGGAGGGTAAGGCTCTGGCGGTAAAGCTCTAACGCTTCCTTAATCTTCCCTGCCTTATAGAGGGCGTTCGCTGCGGCTATCTGCTTGTTTGCGGCCTCGACTGATTCGCGCTCCCTGATAGTTGCGTCAAGGCGGGCTATCCATTGCTTCATGTTGTCGGACGAAGATATTGCGTTGGCCTTCTTGTAGAGTTCTGCGGCTTCGGCAAGTTTCCCCTGTGCGTATAGCTCATCGGCTGCCTGAATGATCTTCTGCGCGTCAAGCCTCGTCCCTATCCCGAAGTCCTCAGGCCCGCGAATCACCGTGTCTGGTGCTAGCCTAACACTCCTGCTGAGCTGGCGTACCTTCTGGCTTGCTTCGTCGTTCGGCCAGAGATTAACGCTCTCCATGTAACGTCTTAGCGCGTCCTGATTCTCCTTGCGCCTCTCGAAAGCCCGTCCCTCCTGGTAGAGTGCTTTGGACTGCCTCTCACGCCTGGAGATTACGCTCTGCAGTTCCTCGATGTGCTGGCGTAAAGTCGCGTCGGGGTTGCTCATGATACTTGCGCTGTAGTGGTTCAGGGCCTCCTGTAACTTTCCCTCACGTTCTAGGGAGTTCCCTTCACCCGCGTAACGGTCTGCGTCGGCTATCAGTGTGAGGCGTTTGCGGATCTTCTCCATCCTGTCCCGAACAGCGTCCGACGACAAGACTGCCATGCTACGAGCGTAATACTCTAGGGCCTCCTCGAACATGTTTTCGTTGTCGTATGCGCTGGCTGTGTCGCGTAACCAGTTGGCTTCCTGCTGAATGAGCCGGAACTCGTTCACCCTGCGTTCGGCCTCCTTGATGTCGTGTTCTCCAGTGTCCGCAGGCCAGATGACTTGTGCGGCCCGTAAGTTCTTGAGCGCGTCCTCATAGAGACCACGTGAGTCCAAGTTCACGGCATCCTCACGCATTTTCTGTGCTCTCGTGTAGCGTGCGAAGTTAGTTGTCAGTGCACGAAGACCTTCAGCAATCTCCGTATCTCTCGGGGACAAAGCCGCTGCCCTCTGCGCGAGTTCTACGGCCTCAGAGTAATTCTTTGACTCCCACAGAGCCTGCGCCCTCTGCCATGTCTGCCATGCCTCACGCTCATTCGCAGACTCCTCGAACGTCGACACCGGAAGGGTAATGCTGATTCTTCCCTCACCGCTGCCGAGCCTCACTCCCGAAGAGTTGAACGCAGTTACGCTGATCTCACTCTCACCGACACTCCCGCGCCGAATGAAGATCTCTCCGTTGTCCTGGCTCATCAGTGCAGTAGCTGCATCCCCCTCCCACTGGAACGTGTGCTGACCCCTGAATGACGGGCTGAGAGTTGCGCGGATTCTTATGGGGGTTTCGGGCATGAGGACATCAGGGCTAAGTGTGTAGTTCGCCCGCCTCGATGAGTCCCAAAGGGTTAATGGCTTCTCGACGACTAGGGCAATGTTCACGTGAAACTCTTTGGGGGTTATGAGCGTCTCTGTGCTCGAGATTACGTCTCCGTTGCGGTCAACGAATGAGGCTACTACCTTGACTGGGTGAGTGTCTAGGGGGGTGAAGGCACATTCACGGCCTCCAGACCTGAGCGAAATTCTGTCGGGGTTCTGTCCTGTTGTGGGACTTACCGACCACTCTACGGAACCGTTGGCAGGTATTCCCGACTGGTCGACGGCCAAGACTACTTGTTCACCTACGTGAGCTTCGCCTGAGGGGATTATTCTCGGTGAGGCCGCCCACGACGGTGCAGGCAGTAACAGCATGGCCAAAGCAAGGAATGCGTGAAAAGATTTTATGCGCATAAATCGATATTCCTCCTCTATGGATATGATTATTACTGAGAGTTTGTGTATTATATGTAGCCTGATTATACCCTAAAACGTTTTGAATATGCCGACTAATTTACGACCTGCTATAATGCTCCCTATAATCTCAATGAAAGGTCTTGACACGATGTATAAGAATTGTGTACAATCGCACAACGCACAACGCACAACGCACAATAGCACAATCTATGCCCTTCTGACGGACAAACGGCACTCTTCCCTGAGAGATTGGGGGGAAGGCCGATGACCTTCAACAGTTACGAGTTCATATTCATCTTTCTTCCCATAGCACTAATAATCTTCTACTCACTCCCAAACACTAATCTTGCCGTCCTCTGGATGGTAACAGCCTCCCTAATCTTCTACGGCCTCATTAGTCCGCGCTTCCTGCCCTTGTTGATTCTCTCTGTTCTCGTGAATTACTCCCTAAGCCTCAGGGTCAAAGCCTCAGCGTCAAAACGTCTCTGGCTGATTGTCGGGGTATGCTTGAACTTTCTGGTACTCATGTTCTGCAAGTTCACGGGTGCCCTGCCTCTGGGAATATCGTTCTACACCTTCACTCAGACAGCGTATTTGGTCGACGTGTACCGTGGAGAGCCGGGAGCTTCGGGACTTGCGGATTACTGCAGGTACGTAACGTTCTTGGGGTTCATAACTTCTGGGCCAATAGCGAGGTTCCGGGACATGACGCAAAGATTTTCCCCAGACTATGAGGCAATCGCGAGGGGCCTAACTCTGTTCATTCTTGGCCTGTTCAAGAAGGTCTTCATTGCCGACAACCTCGCACCTGTGGTGAACGCGCTCTTTTCTGCCTCCGGGAGCCTGACGTTCATTGAGGCATGGTTAGCGGCAGTGGGTTACTCGATGCAGTTATACTTTGACTTCTCTGGGTATAGTGATATGGCATTAGGAGTGTGGATTATGTTCGGGGGCGCGGATGGATTAGTGAATTTTGCCTCCCCGTATAAGTCTTTGAGCATGATAGATTTCTGGAGACGCTGGCACATGAGTCTAGGCGCGTGGGTACGGGATTACGTGTACATACCTCTTGGCGGGAGCCGTGAGGGGGAAGTGAGAAGGACTAGGAACGTGATTCTAGCGATGCTGTTCACTGGTCTGTGGCACGGTGTGGGGTGGACGTTCCTTGTGTGGGGAGCACTTCACGGCCTGCTGCTCGGGGTGAATCACTGGTGGAGAGTTCACGGGTTCCGGCTGCCTGTGGTAGTGTCGTGGGTGCTGACGTTCGTTAGCGTGGTAGTGTTGTGGGTGGTGTTCAGGGCTGAGAGTCTGAGTGAGGCTTGGAGGGTGCTCTGTGCGATGGGGGACGTTCGGAATATCGCATTGCCCCTTAAAGCCCATGTATCTCTTGGGTTCTTGGCCGGCTTCGGAATATCCTTCAAGAAGTTAATACCAATCTCGAACATCACATTCACTCAGAGCTGCGCAATGGTCCTTATGGCCTCACTCTCAACGCTAATTCTCCCCAACACTTCACAAATCACGGACACCTTCAGCCCAAGTAAGTTGTGGGCAGCTGTCTGCGTAGTGATGGCAGTGATTGCGTTCTATAACTTTTCGGCTGTCTCAGACTTCCTGTATTTCCAGTTCTAGAGGAGGGGTAAACTATGAGCGCAAGAAAGTATGTACTATCATTAACTGCTGTGCTCTACCTGTTCATGATTCTCAGCCTTGCCCTGTGGTATGGAGAGGTCAAGGCAGGTTTCACTCAGGGAGATTTGCAGCGCATGGGAAGTTTCACGTACTCGAAGCCCCTCACAGAAGAGATACATTACCCGAAGCACCACACGGAGTTTTCGGACTGCACCGGCTCAGAGTCTTTTGACGTTATAACTGTTGGGGATTCGTTCATGAACGGCACGGACGGCGGGAGTTTCCCTGACTGCCTGACGAATGAATACGGCTTGAGGGTCCTCAATGCGCGCTTTGTGAATCACAGTCTCGGGGACCTGTATATACTCCTGAACTCCGGCATTCTCGACGAGGTCAGGCCTAAAGCAGTTATCCTTGAGAGCGTTGAACGTGAGGTACAAATCAGGCTTGGAGAACAGATAGTGAAGGTATCTGACTACACGGAAGCTGTTCCATTTATGGCTCAGGGTGCACCGAATATTTTGCGGGGAATTTTCCCTCCCGTGATGATTCAGGCAAACCTGAAGTATATTTTCAGCAAGGTCTATCACTTCTTCAAGCCCGAAAAACTCAGCCCCGAAGTCTATATTACTGAACTTGACCGCCCGTTCTTCACCAATCCCGGCCAAGAACGCACACTCATCCACTACTATGAAGACCTCGACTACCTCACAGCACCCCTCAATATCGGCATGGTGAATCAGAACCTCAACAACGCCGCACGACTCCTCAAGGCCAAAGGCATAACCCTAATATTCTTCGCCGCCGCAGACAAGTACGACCTCTATTACCCCTACATCAAGGACAAGAAAGCCCGCCCCCAAAACCCTTTCTTCCCGGCCTTCCGACAAGTAACAGACAGAGAATATATCTTCGTCGACACAATGAAGATTCTCCGTGAGGCACTCGAACGCGGAGAGCAGGACATTTATTGGTTCGGCGACACCCATTGGTCCCACAAGGGCATAAAGTTAGTGTGTGATGAGCTCGTGAAATATATTCATGGCCGATAATTATACACATTACTAATTCGCGCGGATGTCATAAAATATTCTCACCCATAAATACAATCTTTCAGGAGGTAATTCGTATCATGAAAATACGTACGAAACTTTTCGCATTAGTCCTCACTCTAGCAGTCCTCTTCTCGGCTTCCTCTGCCTTCGCCGACACCGTCATAGCCTTCTCACAAATCGGCCAAGAGTCAGACTGGAGAACCGCTAACACCGACGACATCACCAAAGCCATTTCCTCACACCCCGGCTGGAAACTCGTCTACGATGACGCACAGCAGAAGCAGGAGAACCAGATTAAGGCCCTCCGCAACTTCATCACTCAGGGCGTGGACTTCATACTGTTCACCGGCGTTGTGTCCACAGGCTGGGAGGATGTCCTCAAGGAAGTCAACGAGGCAGAAATTCCCCTCCTCCTCATTGACCGCATGCCCGACTGCGCTGACAAAATAGAGTATGCAGCTGCTTTCGGCGGAGACTTCGTAGAGGAAGGCAGAAGGCAGGTCGCTTGGGTCGGCGAATACCTCAAGGCCAAAGGTCGCGGAGACGAGGACGTGAACGTCGTAATCATGGAGGGCACAACAGGAGCAGCAGCCCAGACCGACCGCACAAAGGGTAACCTTGAGGCCCTCAAAGCATACCCGCACCTTAAGCTCATTGCCCAGCAGTCAGGCAACTTCACCAGAGCAGAAGGACAGGCCGTCATGGAGAGCTGGTTGAAGTCCCTCGACAAGATTGACGTGCTCATAGCTCAGAATGATGATATGGCACTCGGAGCAATCGACGCAATAAAGGCCGCCGGAAAAGTTCCCGGCAAGGACATCATCATTGTTGGTTGCGACTCGGTCAAGGCAGCTTTTGACG
>JAFPZI010000019.1 GCA_017417365.1 Synergistaceae bacterium | reverse complement strand
TCACTCTCCGAAGTCTTCAGCACAGGACGGCTCGACGCGGAATACTTCATGCCCAAATACGACAGCCTAATAGGCTCGCTCAAAGCCTCCCCAACTATAGACTCCTCATGCCGAATCCACAACGCTAACTTCACCCCGCAGAAGGGAACCCAATACCGCTACATAGAACTCGCTGACATTGGGACATACGGCAACATAACCGGCTCAACCACAGCGGACGGCCAAGATCTCCCAACACGGGCCCGGCGAATCGTCCGCGCAGGACAGGTGATAGTCTCCTCAATCGAAGGCTCTCTGCAAAGCTGTGCTCTCATCACTCAGGACTACGACGGCGCATTGTGCTCTACAGGCTTCTACGTCCTCGACTCTGATTCCTACAACCCAGAGACTCTATTGATGCTGTTCAAGTCCGAAATAGTGCAGTCGCTCATGAAACGCGGGTGTTCAGGCACAATATTAGCAGCAATCTCTGAAGACGAACTGCGGAAAGTCCGGCTCCCTATTATTGACCACGACACACAAACCCAAATCGCACACAGCATACAGCAATCCTTCTCCCTCCGAAAACGCTCCGAACTCCTCATCAATTCCGCCGTCAAAGCCGCAGAACTTGCTGTAGAATCATCCGAACAAACCGCAATCAACTTCATCACTCAGGAGGAACAACCATGAACCCTACAGACAAAGTACGTTCCGCCCTCGACTCTTTGGGCGCAAACGACATCCAGATTCAAATAGTCGAGAGCACAATCTTCACCGTTGACGACGCAGCTAACACAATCGGTGTCAGCCCCTCAGAGATCCTCAAGAGCCTAATTTTCGTCATCGACAAGTCCGAACCCTGCCTAGTCCTCATGAGCGGCAGCAACAGAGTCGACTCCAAACTCGCCGCGCAGTCTCTCGGAGGCAGACGAGGACGCATGATGCCCCCGGAAGAAGTCTATCAACGTTACGGCTTCCACGTCGGGGGAGTCCCGCCAATAGGTTACGACCAGCAATTACGCGCAGTCCTCGATGAAGACCTATTCGCACACAAAATAGTCTGGTCCGCCGCAGGAACTGACCACGCGTTTTTCCCAATTGAGCCGCACAGACTCTTAGCGTTGACTGGAGGGCTCAGGGCTTGCCTCAAGAAGGAAGGTTAGTGAAGAACTCCCGCAGTCATTCACGATTACGGGAGAACTTGCTGAAGATTGCGCCGAGAATCACCCAGACAGACAGGCACAAGTAAGACTCTTTGCTCAGTGAACAGTTCAAGGCAGGCACAGGAATCAGGAGCAAGGCCAGAAAAATTAGCGACATCACCACTCCGGCAGCACCGCTGAAAACTATTGGGGTATTGCCCTCCCTCACCGCCAGCTTCAGTGCCGCACCAGACGTGTAGCCGTACCCCACAGCCGCACCAACGGAGGACATGTCTACTATCCAGCCCCACACCGTACGGCCGAAAAATGGTGCCAGCATCGATACTCCCATTATGAAGAATATCGCGTTTGACGGGGTGTTGTGCCTCGCGTGAAGCCCGCCAAACCATGCAGGCAGAAATTCATCTCTGGCCATCGAGTAAATCAGCCTGCTTGCTGCCATGTAGAAGCCTATTATGCACGACAGCACAGCACCAAGAACTGAGATACCCAGAAAAACTATTCCGCTTTTACCTGACTTCCCGAGCAGTTCATCGAACACGTTGAAGGCCGGCAGCGAAATTATCCCTTCCTTGTTGGGAATGTCCCTGACGTAATCCGCCCAAGATACATACCCTGCTGGCAATACTGAAGCCGTTATCGTGTTGATTAGTATGTATACCGCCGCACCGAACAGAATCGAGAAGCACATAACGTATTTGGTCCTGTAGTGGAAGAACTTGAACTCTTCAGCCGACTGCGGAATAGTGTCGAACCCAACGAACGCCCAAGGAGTTACGGCCAAGATCCTCAAGACACCTCCGGCCCGTGAGTAATCCGGGCTGAAGGCTGGAGAGAGATTCAAGAATGACGCTTTCGGGCTGATTATTGCTGACACTGCCAGAACAGCCACTCCTCCCAGAAGCGCAAACACTAGGCACGTCTGGATTAGGCCGGTAATCTTCACTCCCCTCACTGCAAGAAGGGCAAAGACCACCAGAGCGCACAACGACAAAACTATTTCCCCTGCGTAAACGTCATAACCTGCTGCCTTGTAGTGAAAGCCCCGCTGAAAGACTCCGCCAATGAGGCTCCTGCTGATGAATGCTAGGGCTGAAGCGTTCTGAGGGACAATCACAATGTACGAGAACAGCAGGAACCACGAGCAGACAAATGCATTCCTCCTGCCGAAGACTTCTTTAGCGTAGGTGAACTCTCCACCTGCTGAAGGGTAATGACGAATCATGAAGTCATAGTTGAAGGCGATGATGATCATTACTGCCGCCCCGATAGTAATAGCTATAGCTGTTCCGGCAGGCCCCCCGCCAGGTAAAAACGTACTGCCCGGAAGAATGAACGCACCAGAACCGATTATGCACCCCAGAGCCAATGACCACACATTGAGGAGCGACAATTCACGCCGGAGTTTATGCTCTTGATTGTTCATGAAATTCGGCTAACTTTCTGGCTCTTATGCTTGTGTCGAAGTTCCAGAAGCTCCCCAGCCTGAAGTCCCATTCATCGGGGTTGCACACATTCATTCCTGCCATAGTTGTGAAGGTCATCTCGCCGAAATATATATTGTCTCCGGCAAGATAGAGATCTACTCTTACTTGGTCAAATCCGCAGCTGAGTTCGGCAGCAAGTTCCTTCATCTCGCCGAAACGGTCAGGGCAGGGCACTTCCTTATCATAGAATCCGTAGGCCTTCCAGGTGAAAGGCTGTAATTTCCAGTCCATATCGTAAAAGCTCATGCGGTGGTCTATCAGGATTCGGCAGAAGTAAGGCTTCCCGTCAAAGCAGAAGAATTTGTAGTCGGTTCCGGCAGTCTCGACGTAACTCATGTAGCGTTCTATGAGTATTCGCGGCTTTATGTCCTTGTAGTGTAGCTCATAGGACACCCACGCGAAGTTCCGCCTCAAGTAGAACCTGTAGAGCTTCCTTAGTTTGCGGAGGTCGAGAGAGTTTTTGTCCTTCACGACGGTAACGCTTCCGCAGTCATGGTTGCACTTAATCACGAATTGATCCGGCAAAGCGTCAAAGTCTATCTCATCGAACGAGTCATAAACACCCAGCAGAGGAATCAAATGTTGTTCCCCTATTCTTTCTCTCACCCAGTCGCGGACGAGTATCTTATCGGTTAGTCTTGTCTTGATTTCTGAGGCAGCATACACTTTTGACACGCACATTTTCTCGGTATATGCCTGCGGGTTATCCCAATTGAGGCTTCTACTGAAATTGCTGCTGTATGCTCTGCTGACTTCACGCTCAATCTGCGGAAAAGATTTCCTGCTTCTTCCCTCTGCTCTCCTCAGCACGTAAAATTGCCTCAGAGAGGGGAATAGTTTTGACAAAACACATTTAGCCCCGCGCTTAATCCATCTGAGAATCCGAAGCATGACTCTTACCTCCGAACCTCAGAGCAAAACCGACAACTAAATATGCTGATTAATACTGGAAAGACGCAAATTCTCTCCGCTTTGCCAAAAGTCCTGCGACGCTGTTATCATTACCTCATAAGGAGTTGATTACCCCATGCAGAAAATTCACAACGCTAACAGAGAAATCTTCGAGACTTGGCCAATCCCGAAGGCCCTCACAGAATTAGCCCTCCCGATGATTTTCGGGCAGCTAATCATCCTCATCTACAACTTGGCAGATACATTCTTCATTGGCCGCACGAATAATCCCCTGATGGTCGCGGGAGTCTCACTCTTGCTGCCGGTGTTCAACATCTCCATAACTTTTGCCAACCTATTTGGGATTGGGGGAGGGACTCTGATTTCCCGCCTAATGGGTGCAGGACGAGACAACGAGGCAAAAACCGTATCGGCCTTCTGCTTCTACATGACGATAATATCCGCCGGACTGTTCTCGCTCTTGATGTTCACGTTCCTTGAGCCAATCTTGAGGCTTCTCGGTGCGAGCACGGACACCCTGCCCTTCGCAAAACAGTATACCTTCTGCGTAATCGTTCTCGGAGCTGTCCCGACAATCCTATCAATGACCCTGAGCAACCTTCTGCGTTCAACAGGGCACGCGAGGCAGGCGGGGTTCGGTGTCTCAATGGGCGGGATAATCAACATATTTCTTGACCCTCTGTTCATGTTCGTATTGCTCCCCAAAGGCTATGAAGTTCTCGGTGCGGGAATAGCTACGATGCTCTCGAACGTAATATCGTGCTCGTACTTCCTGATAATGATTTACCGGTTAAGGCACTCGGGGATTCTCTCACTCTCAATCCGCAACGTACTTCCCTCACGCCATAACGTGTATTCAGTCTTCGCTGTGGGAGTCCCGGCGGCAATCGCTGTAACCCTGTTCGACGTAACGTATATCATCATAGACAAGCTGGCCTCAGGCTACGGAGATATTCCGCTCGCTGCTGTGGGTATAGTCCTGAAGGCCGAACGCCTCCCGCTGAATGTCGGTATCGGTCTCTGTCAGGGAATGATGCCCCTAGCTGCCTACAACTATTCTGCGGGGAATTTCGCACGAATGCGTGAGGCGGTGAACTTCTCGAGGCTCGTGGGATTGGTGATAGGGTTTGTGGCTGTGGCTCTGTACGAGATATTTGCTGCGGACATCATGAGGATATTTATCGACGACGCTCGGACTGTGGAGCTCGGGACTCACTTCTTGAGGGCACGGGTATTGGCTACACCGTTCATGTTCATGTGCTTCCACCTGGTGAACTTCTTCCAGGCTGTGGGGCACGGCGGGAAGGCCTTAGCTTTGGGTGCGTCGAGGTGGGTAGTGTTCAACATACCATTATTGTTCGTGATGAATTGGGTGTTCGGAATGTACGGGATAGTTTGGACTCAGGTTGTTGCGGATATTATGATGGCGGCTGTGTCAATCGTGGTGTATCTCCAGTTCGAGAGGAGCATCAAGCCCAAAGCCTGAACGCACCATGCGGGGATTTGTACTACCGGCCAAGTAATGAATCCCCCAGTTGTTTTCTTCACGGCCGGTAAAGTAGAATACTCTTCACAAATATCTTATCAGGAGGGAAAAATTCATGTTCCAGAAATTAACGTGAGCCGGGAAGTTCAGTGCACGTGCTGCACACTGCCGCGTTAATCTCTGCGTGAAAGCATAACCCCTTCACCAATTCCGGCAGTTCCCAATAAGTTTATGGTTTGAAGCTCAAGGGTGAATTGTGCCCTGAGTTAATTATGTTAAGGAGTGATTCTTATGCGCAAAGTTTTATGTGTGCTCCTCGTTGTTATGGCCGTGCTGTCGTTTGCGGCTGTGTCCTCTGCGGAGTATAAGGGAACGCTGACGTTCGAGGTCTCGCTTCGGGACGCGGACAAAGCAGAGAAGGCTGAACTGTGGCTGCCCTACCCGTTGTCCGACGCTAACCAGACGGTTACGGACGTAGACATCAAGGCCGACGGAGCCAGAATCGGAGTCGAGAGGGACCCCAAAGGCGGAGCTGTGTACCTGCACGCCGTGTGGACAAAGCCCGAAGGTACTCCCAAACTTACAGCCAGCTTCAGAGTGGACTCCCACTACACAAAGAATGCTGCCCTCAAGGAGACGAAAGACGCATTCCCTCCCGAAGTCATGAAGTATCTTGAGGCAACACCCTCGCTGCCAATCGATAAGGGTTTCTGCGCTGAGGCAAGCATGGAGTTCATCAACAAGCCGACGATTCTCGAGAAGGCACAGGGAATCTACAGGTGGGTACTTGAACACACCTTCCGTGATGAGAGTGTGGTTGAGGGCTGCGGACTTGGCCTGCCTATCCGAACAATCTCCGAGAAGAACGGCGGAGGGAAATGCGCGGACATAAGTTCAGTGTTCGTTGCGCTGGCCCGGGCTTCAGGGATTCCCACGAGGGACGTTTACGGCTTGAGGATTGACCCCGCGAAGTCTGGGGAGATTACGGGCAACTACCACTGCTGGACGGAGTTCTACCTTCCCGGCACTGGGTGGGTGATGGCCGACCCCGCTGATGTCCGCAAGAAGATGCTCGGCGAAAAGATCGAGAAGGTTGACGACGCTGCGAAGTGGACGGAATTTTTCTGGGCTGGTGATGACCTCCTGAGAATCGCGGTCAACAGGGACACACGCGAGACCGTTTTGAGCGAGGCCACAGCAAAGACACCGTTGACGTACTTCATGTATCCATACGCAGAGATTGACGGGAAGCCGGTAGATTGGTTCAGCCCGAAGACTTTCGAGTTCAAGGTGTTCATGAATCTTGACTAAGTGAAATTGCCCTGTCCTTGATGGATGGGGCATTTTTCCTTCTCGTAGTGTATAATACTTCTACCGTAAAATTTTCGTGAAAGGGCTTGATTTAGTGGCAGCTTTAGGTGTAGATTCCTCCAACGCAAGCAAGCAAGCAAGCATACCTTATTCTAACATATCGGTCAAATCTTAGCTTCAAGACTCTGATCCAAATGCTGGATCACCCCAAGAATGACATCTTCATTCATATGGACGCAAAGACCAAATCCTATAATCCCGACGAAACTTTAAGCCTCGTAAAGTACAGCAGAATTATTCACACTCCCCGCAGAAAAGTAGAGTGGGGTGCTTATTCTCAGCTGGAAGCATGCTTGTTACTGCTGGAGGCCGCAACGTCTCTGGGTGAATATGAACATTATCACCTGCTCTCTGAAGCCGACCTGCCCATAAAGAAGCAGGAAGACATCATCAACTTCTTCGAGGAACATCACGGTCAAGAGTTCGTGAACTTCCAGAGTGAGGTATTCGGCTTCGGAAAACGCGTGAGATTCTACTACCCTCTTCAGGAAGTCATAGGGCGCAGAGGAAATATCCTGCTTCGTCTAGTCAGCAAAATCTGCCTCAAGTTTCAGGAGGTTATGCACGTCCGCAGGAACAAAAACGTAAACTTTCAGAAGGGTACGGACTGGGTCAGCATAACGGACGAACTCGCCAGATACATTCTCTCAAAACGTGAATGGATAAGGGAAGTCTTTCATGCCACATTGCTACCGACTGAACAATGTATACACACACTCATCGCCAACAATCCATACTTCCGCAACAGGCTTCACCACAAGGAATTTGACGACGAAAGACTGAAGGCTACAATGCGCCTCATCGACTGGAAACGCGGAAGCCCTTACGTGTTCAGGAGCACTGACCTCGAGGAAATCAAGAACTCTGAGGCCATGTTTGCCCGAAAATTCGACGAGAACATAGACGCTGACATCATCAGGAAGGTACAGGAGCTCTATTCGTGAGGGAACACAGCCTGCGTTCGTTCACAGGCTGCCCAGCTCCTCAAGGAATCCATCAATCTCACTCTCCGTAGTAAAATACCCCGGAGACACCCTCAACGCTCCCTGCGGAAAAGTCCCGAGCGTCCTGTGTGCCGACGGTGCGCAGTGAAGTCCCGGCCTTGTCTCGTACCCCGAACGTGAGAGCCTGTCCGCTAACGTCCCGTTGTCCGCCCAATCGGCATTCAGGGGGAACACCGACATTCTTCCGTTCATGTTGCGCTTCCCCGAGAGCGTTACGCCCTTCATCCTCAACAGTCCCGACAACAGACGCTCCCCCAACTCACGTTCACGCCCGGCAATCCTCGCTAGCCCCGTCGACTTCACCCAATCAAGAGCCGCACTCAGTCCCGCAATCCCCGGGAGATTCGGTGTGCCTGACTCGAACTTGTCGGGCATGTCCTCCGGCTGGTACTCGAGGTGTGAATAGCTCCCGGTCCCGCCAGTAATCAGAGGCTCAACCCGCGAGGCAAATTCAGGCTCCCAGATTATCCCCCCCGTACCCTGAGGACCCATTAGCCCCTTGTGGCCCGTGAAGCACAACGCACTTAACCCCAAACCCGACGCACTCAACGGAAGAACTCCGGCGGTCTGTGCAGTGTCCGCAACGAGTGGCACTCCGAACTTCGCGCACAATTCCGCAGCGTCCTCGAGGGGCTGAACCGTACCACATACGTTGCTGGCGTGAGACATCACCATTAGGTCATACTTCGTCCCGGACAATTCCCGCTCGAGTTCCGACGGGTCCAACCGGCCTTCTGAGTCGCACATGACTACCTTCACTCCGACTCCCTTACCCTCCAACGCACGCAGGGGACGCATGACCGCATTATGTTCCATTGACGTTGTGATTGCCCTCATGCCAGGCTTCAGGAATCCCCTGAGCACGACGTTTATCGACTCCGTGATGTTGGCCGTGAAAGTTACCAGCATTGGGTCAGAATCATAGCCGCCGAAAAATTCTGCTAACTTAATCCGGCAGTCCAGCACAAGATTCATTGTCTTCATGTCCCGTTCCGAAGATGAGCCGCGAGAAGAGTTAGCACCGCCCCTCACAAGAAAGCTCCTCATTGCTTCTGCTACACACTCGGGCTTCGGCCAAGTCGTAGCTGCGTTGTTCAAGTAATGTCCGTCCAATCAATACCCCTCCCGAATCGCGTAACGTATCAACCCCGCTATTGACGTGCAACCGGTCTTGTCCATAATGTGCCGGCGGTGAGCGTCTACGGTGTTCTTGCTGATCATCAAGTCTGAAGCTATCTCCTTAGTGTTCTTGCCCTCTGCTATCAGCCTCAGAACTTCTATTTCCCTCTCGGACAGCTGGCAGGGCGCGGACTTCTTCTCCTCCTCTAGAAGCCTCATGTAGTCGTCCAGAAGAATCGTCAACGATGAGTGAGCTATGTAGTACTGCCCGTTCATCACACTGCTAACTGCGTAGAACAATTCTTCGGATGAACATTCCTTGAGGATATAGCCCATTGCTCCGGCCTTGAGGCTCTCAGTGATTAGCTCCCTGTTGTTGTGCATGGACAGCATGAGAATCTTAACGTCGGGGAAATTCTCCCGTATTTGCTTGGAAGCCTTTATCCCGTTCAGTCTCGGCATCGCTATATCCATTAAGATTATGTCGGGCTTGAGAAGTGAGGCCTGCTCTATTGCTTGAATGCCGTCGTGCGCCTGCCCTGCAAACTCTATGTCTGGCTGTCTGGCCAATAATTCCTTCATGCCCTCAACGAATAAATCATGGTCATCTGCAATAATTATGCGCGTCATTGTGTGAACTCCCCATACTTCAGCTTTCTCGGGCAAGACATTATCAGCATTGCCCCTTTGTTCGGCTCGGACACTATCCTAAGCTCCCCGCCCAAAGCTCGCAGCCTCTCACGAACGCTGAACAGTCCGAACCCGTTACCCTCTGCGCTGCCGTCCTCTGAATCACTCACGCCAAAGCCCTTCCCGTTGTCCTCTACGGCTACGGTGAGCAGTTCCGGCTTAGTGTTGATAATTATGCTGACCTCCGACGCGCCCGAGTGCTTGACGGCGTTAATCAGGAGTTCCCGCGCGGACCTGTAGAGAATCACGCACACGGAGTCATCTGCCTCGAGGTCGTCAGGATTGCCCTTAGTGATTATCTGCCAGTGAACGCCCGCAGGTGTGAGGATGTTCTCTGCGAGTTCCTCAAGTGCTGGAGTTAGTCCGGCTTCCTTCAGGACTGGGGGGCTCAGCTCAAAGATTAGGCTTCTGTTCTCGGCAATGATGCGCTCAGTTATCGTCATGAGCTCCTGAATCTTGGCCCTGAACTCTCCGGCAATCCCTGAAGAATTTATGCTCCGAAGAATCGTAAGGTGATTGACGAGTTCATAGCCGACTCTGTCGTGGAGGTCCGAAGCTATTGCTCTGCGTGTGGCCTCCTCAGTGATTGTGAGTTTTGCCGCGAGTGCCTGAAGCTGCCTCTGGCGTTTGCGTAATGCCTCGTCGGACTTCTTGAGCCTCGTACGGTCAAGGAAGATCACTGCTGCCCTGCCCGGGGGAATCGGGAAAGCTACGGCCTCTAGGTAGCTGTCAGTGTCGACGCTCTCACCGATACAGTGCATGGTGCGGTTCTGCGCGAGACACTCGGTGATGACCTGCTGCCATCGTGGTTCTGAGTCTGGCCAAACCTCGTCGAACGTCAGGCCGGTAACTTCATCGCGTGATACCTTCATGACGCGCTCATAGGCTGGGTTGACATCCTCAAAAACTATCCTGCCTCCGTCAATCCTGTATAAGGCTATGGGGTCAAACACCCTCTCGAATAATATCCTGTAAGAAAAATTGTTGTCGTCGTCTGAAATATTCATAATAGATTTTTTCTGTGCGTTAAACTATAATACACAATCATCATTCGGAAGTGAGATTTGTCTGGTGATGGGCCCGGGCTTCAAACCCGGTGAGAGGTAGTTTAAGCTGTCTCTGGTGGGTTCGATTCCCACACACTTCCGCCAATAATGCAAATAACTTCCCTGCCGATTAACACACCAGCAGGGATTTATTATTGCTTACTTCTCCAGAATGACCGTGTAGCCTCCGCCGCGCTCCTCAGTGCTGACCTTCCAGCCCTTGTTCTCAGCGAAACGTGATACGTTGTTCCGTGAGGTTGCTGTGTCGACTAGGACCTCAACGTGTCCCGACTCGAGTCCGGCAAGTGCCTTCTTGGTCATCAGGACCGGCTGAGGACACGACAAACCCGAAGCATTCACCGTAATAACATCGCTCATGACTATTCCCCCTTCTCCCTGAACATTAAGCCCACACACACGCAGAACACTAACCCGATAATCGTTACGTGCATTCCGTACGCACCGATACCCGCACCGCTCGAGGCCGCAGAGAAGTTGTGTGCCACAGCAGCTCCGGCAATCATCCCGAGCACAAACACCCCAGCGTCAGAGTCTCCCTCACCCGCCATGATGAGTTGACGGCCCGGGCAACCTCCAGCGAGCGTGAAGGCCAGTCCCGACAAGACCATACCCAAGAAGTTCCACAGCTGGTCAGTGTGCGCTACAGGCTGAGACTCAAATCCGGGCTTGAACTTCCCGAGTCCGTAATTCGCGGCAAATGCTACTACTGTGAACGCAATTATTCCCTTGAGGAGGTAAGCATCACCCATCATCAGGAAATCACGAATCGCTCCGACCGTGCAGAATCTGCTTCTCTGTGCAAGCCACCCCACAATCAATCCCGCTCCGAGAGCCATCAACACTGGAGCATGCATTGACCCGGGGCCCGAAGCCGAGAAGAACACCGGCGCATTCTCCCCGAACTTGGGAGCAAGGAACAACAGCGCGAGAAGTCCGGCAGCAAGAAGGGGCATGACCAGACCTGCGGGCTTTGGGTTGGCCTCAGCAGCTCCGAGACTGAACCCGCCCCACAAGAATATTATTCCGATGAACACTCCGACGATTAGTCCGCCGACACCGTAAATAGCGTTCCAGTCCCCTCCGGCCACACGAAGATACGCGCGCCATGGACACCCCAAGAACACTAACGCTCCGAGCATCGCGAACACTCCGAGCGCAAAACGTACAGCAGGTGATGACCCTCCGCGAGGTGAATATTCACGGAAGGCTAATGACGAGATGAATGAACCAAGAATGAATCCGGGAATCTCCGGCCGAATGTATTGCACTACTCCGGCACGGTGAAAGCCCAAAGCTCCGGCAATGTCTCGGGTGAAGCACGCAACACAGAACCCCATGTTCCCGGGGTTGCCGAAATGTGCCAATGCTACTGCGATTAACCCAATCAAACCGCCAGCGATCCATGGGCCGTTACGGGACGTTAAAACTCTGTCCATAAAGTTTATACCTCCATTAATAGATTAATTTATCGCCCCCCAAATCTTAACGTACAAGAAAGCAGAGGGGCAATAACGAAAACGCCGCACCCGACGTAATGTTTTAGTTCACATATTACCCCCCTGCATGATTATTACTCGGTGAACACTGTCTGTTCCGTTATCTCCGTCTCGAGAGCCTTGAGGGCACGTTCAACAAGAGACCGGCGCAACACCTTTTCTTCCTCGGGAGTCTTCGCAGGGTCTCCCAACGGGTGAGGGATTGCGATTGTCGGAACGATTCTGTTAGCTCCGACTGTCTGCGAAATCGGAACTATCGTGCACATGTGGACTACGGGTAATTTCCGCTCTATTTCCTTGACCATCGTTGCACCGCAACGTGTGCAGGTTCCTCAAGTCGAAGTGAGAATTACTGCAGTTACCCCGTCAGCTACGAGCCTGTTCACGATTTCCGCACCGAACTTCTTGGCGTTGGCTACTGAAGTTCCGTTGCCTACGGTAGCGTAGAACTTGTTGTGAAGTTTGCCTATTGCTCCCTCACGCTCCAAGTCCCGCAAAACGTCAACGGGTAATACTCTGTCCGCGTCCTGATCAGCATACGTAGCGTCATAGCCTCCGTGTGCAGTGCAGTATGCCGCGCTCGTCAGGTCGTCAACTCCAGTTATATCGTACTCACCGAACTTGCTCGCACTTGAGGCCTCGATATGGTCGGGGTTGCCTTTGGGACAAATTCCGCCGGAAGTTACGAGGGCAATCACTGCCTTCTTGATGTCCTTCACTGCGGGCTGAGGGTCAACTCTGTCGAAAACGGGCATCTTGTATTCCGTCGCGAAGTCTTCACCCTTCAGCTTGGCCACGAACATATCAACGCATCTTTCTGCCGCAAGTTTCTCGTAGAACATGTTCTT
>JAFPZI010000174.1 GCA_017417365.1 Synergistaceae bacterium | reverse complement strand
GGCGACATTTCCGCGTAGGACTCCGCACCATCGGCCGGCAATTGCTCACCCTGTTTCGGGAACTCAAGCGGTAAAGTTACGTCAATGCACGACGGCTCAGGAGTGGCGGGCTCACCGTTCGACCAATAGGCCACAGGACCGGGTACCGCTATGTTCTCGAGCTGAATATTCCCCGACCGTCCGCACCATCGGAGCAAGTTAGCCTGAGCTTGGGGCTTCTTCTTGGGCTCGCTGGACACTCCGTAGGGCGACTCCTCACCGGCTGGGGCATGGGCCGAATACGTTGCTCCGGAGGCCAATTCGGGGGAGGTTACGGGCTTGGCCGAGAGCACAAAACCTTCTTCGTCCGTGATTTCCTCGTCGGGAAGGTCAAGCGGTTCGGGAGGCGGGGTTTCTTCCTGAACTTGTGAGGCAGTCCGGGACTGTTGGCGCAAGAACGCTCCGACGGCTACGGCTACGAATATTCCGATTACTATGAATAACATTTGAGATTTTCACCTGCTGACTACAAGATTTCCATTCGGTATTTCTCCAGCATCATTATCGGATTGTAGGACTCCTTAGCTTCTCTGAGGCCCGGCTCACCCATATCTTCTTCACGGTTGACGTACTCGTATTTGTGGCCGTAATTCTTGAGGAACATGTAGTTTATGGCCTGATAGCTGCCTGCGTATTCGGGAAAAGCCTTCTCGAACATTATATCGATGTTCTGCGGGTCAAGTTCCTGCGCGATTGTGTAGGCTATGATTTTGCCGTCGACTCTCAAGAGGCCGCCGGAAAAATAGAACATGTTCCATTTTTCGAGTGCGTTGCGGATAGCTTGGTCTTCAGCGTCGAGGGATTCGGCTTCTTCCTGAGTCATTGTGCCCTCCCTGTGAACTCGCCATCTCTCCTGAAAGTCCATCACCTCACAGAATAATTCAGGGGTCAATTCTTCGTAGTCCCACTCGTAGCCGTCGAGGAACGCCCGGACTCTGTTGCGCTTGTGTGCGAACGCCTTACCCTTGAGGGCTATCAAGTCCTTCACTGAGTAGACGTACTCGGCTTGGTCCCTGTCGTTGGTGAAGCGTAAATTTGGGCGGCCGTCTAGTAATTCCTTGACCTGTGCGGGAACTTCATAGATTACGTCTCCGGACTTGAAGCAGGATAATTCTTTGTCCCAGTCGGTTACGGCGTTCCAGTTTCCTGCGGGGCCGAACATTCCCAACATTGGGCCGGAGGACCTGAACCAGCATAAATTTTCCGTGTAGGCGATCTCCAGCGGGTAAGAGTGGAGCCACGCCCACAGAATGAAGAATGAGTACTCCGCGTGGTGGACGGGTGAGGCCTGAAAGTATTGCGAATATCTGTCTTTGTCTTGCCAAGTGAATTTCTGGAAGTCAAGCATGAATAATTGTCCTTTCTCTGGTGATATGTATACGAAAAAAGCGGCTCTACTGAATCAATCAGCGGCCGCCTCTAAGTCTGGGTGATGTCCTTGTGCTTAGTGGAGGACGACATCAACAACTGCGTCCTTGAGATCTTTGCCGGGCCTGAAGACTGGTACTTTCTTTGCGGGGATAACGACAACCTTTGTGGGGTCCTGAGGGTTGCGTCCTTCTCTTGCGGCTCTCTCGCGGACTTCGAACACACCGAAACCTACGAATGTGCATTTGTCTCCCTTGCTGAGGGCTCCCTGAATTTCTGCGAAGACTTCATCTACTACGGGAGCGACATCCTTTTTGCGCATCGCGAGTTTGGCGGTGATAGCGTCAATAAGTTCTGCTTTGGTCATGATTTACACCTCCTGAACTGGAATTTTTCTGCATTTTATCAGCTTTCACGAATTATGCAATAGATTTTGCGGGTTTTCATGAGGATTCACGAATTTTGCGCGGGGTAATGTCTTGGTCCGAATAACAGAGTCCCAATCCTGACCATAGTACTGCCCTCGAGAATTGCCAGCTCGAAGTCATCGCTCATGCCCATAGAGAGAATTGGCAGGGCTGATCCCGTCCGTGTTCTAGCGTCATCAATCAGGCCGCGTAACTGTGCAAATGACCTCCTGATTCTTGCCTCGTCATCGGTCAGGGGCCCGACGGTCATTAATCCCTCAAGCCTGAGATTCTTTAGGCCCATCACGGAGTCCACGAGGGCTGTGAAGTTTTGCGGGTCAATGCCTGATTTGCTGGCCTCACCCGAAGTGTTGACCTCGAGCAGGACCGGCATAACTCGGCCAAGTTCACCGGCTATCCTGTCGACCCGTTGTGCGAGTTCTGGGGAGTCTATGCTGTCGATTGAGTCGAAGAGTTCGACGGCTTTGCGGGCTTTGTTGGCCTGAAGGTGTCCGATTAATCTCCAAGCCAGCCGTGAGTCCGGGAAAGCTGCTCTCTTGGTCTCTGCTTCTTGGACTCTGTTCTCCCCGAAACAGTCAATGCACGAAAATTTTTCGGCTTCCCTCATTTCGTCAACTGTTCGGGTCTTGCTGACTGCTGCGAATATAACTTTGTCCCTGCGTCCTGCTCTGGTTAATGCGTCCTGAATCCTGCTGTAGATTATTTCTGCGTCCATGTTAATCACCATATCCTTATGTTGCTGTCATTGCCTAAGCTCCGATTGAGGCCGTCAGCATTCAGTATCAACTTGCTACCCGGCTCAACACCCTTCTCAATGAAGAAAGTCTCCTCGTCCGACGGAAATCCCTCAACCGCCCTAAGTTCCGGACTGTTCCCCTGCACAACAAACACCATGTTCTTGCCCTCTCGAGTAATCACCGCTGTATCCGGCACCATCACTCCCTTCTGAACATCAGTAATCACGCTCGCAGTGAACGCCCTCGACTTCAGGATACCCGGCGGGAAAAACGGAAGCCGCAAATACACCTTGAGCTTCTGCCCCTCAGACTTCACAGCAACAACATCGGCCTTGCGCTCCTTGCCGTCATGCTCCGTCCTGATCCTGATTGTTGCGTTCTCCCGCTGCTTTAGTGCCCTGTCCAGTGCCGGTGTCCTGTCCAAATACGCAATGCACCTCAACATTTGCGGCTGCGGTATGAGTTTCCCTATGGGCTGCCCGCGAAGAATAGGCGTACCGTTCTCTATGAGTTCCGCGCTCTTGAACTCGGGGAACGGAGCGAAATCCGGCCACAGTTTGGGATATACCCAATCGCCTTCTTGTCCGTCAAGTGCAGGGTAATAGTACGCAGGGTAGGGAGCGTACACGGCAGTTCCGTCGAGGGCCGCGAGCATTTCCCCCTTAGCGACGAACTTAGCTCGGGGTGTCGGGTAAGTTAAGATTCCTTCTTTGGGAGCATAGATTAGCTGTTCGTCCCACAGAAGGATACCGTTTAGGGGCTGTTCCTCGTTGTAGTTTGTGGTGATTGCCTCGATGATTTGCGGGTGTGAGAGCCGGTAGCCGTCGTACCAGAATCTGTAGACCTGATAGCCCATGAAGAATATTATTGCGACTACGGAATATTGTAGGATCCTCCGTATCTGCCTCCTGCGCAGCCTGTTCATGACTTTGCGCGCTCGATTTCGGCGAATGCGTCGTGGTTGTGAATGCTCTCCATGCTCGTAACTGAGGCCTTGTACCACAAAATACGAGGCTCAGAGTCCAACTTCACCGCCAGTTCCCGTATAACGTCCTCAACGAATCTCGGGGTCTCGTAGGCCGTCTCAGTGATGAATTTCTCGTCCTCGCGCTTAAGGAGTGTGTAGAGCGGTGCGGAGCCGGAAGCCTCAATTATGCTGATGAGTTCCTCGAACCAAACGAGGCCCCTGCACCTGACCTTCAGGGAGACGTAAGCGCGCTGGTTGTGAGCACCGTAACGGGAGATCTCCCGGGAACATGGGCACAATGTCTGTACGTTGAGGCCGAGACCTATGACCATGTCGAAGCGTCCGTCTGCGTAATCTGCGAGGAGGTCAATATCACACTTTGAGAAGCTCTCGATCCCTGAGACTGGAGCTTTCTTGCGGTAATAGTATGGGAACTCGAAGCGTACGGAACTTTCTGAGGCGGTGAGTTTCTCGCACAGTCTTCGGGTGAAGGCCTCGAGGTTTGAGGGAGAAACACGGCCCTTGTACTCTTCAAGTGTCTCGATGAAGCGGCTCATGTGGGTGCCTCTGTACTCTCTGGGGAGCATTACGCTCATTGACACAGAAGCTATTGTGCTCTGGGTCCTGTTTTCGTGGTCGAGGGCAATTATTGGGTAGCTTATGCCCTTTACGCCCACGCGGTCAATCTGGATGTTTCGTGAGTCGGGTTCCTGCTGTACGTCCTTCATTAATGCACCTCCCAGCTAATAGCCGTTGTAATATAGTTCATTGCAGTCCAAATCAAGCTCATCGTTCCAGATTATTCCGTAACCTCCTGCATCGACGCGGACAAGCTCAAAGAGGCCGGTAACATAGTCGAGTATCGCAAACACCGGGATTGTGTCCTTGAGGGTTTTGGTGTCGTAATGCTTTATTGTGCCGTCCTCAAATTCCGCGAGAAGAATTTTGTCTGGAAGAGGCTTGATACTTTTTACCCTGTGAAATATCATCGTTACTTCAGCGGCTGGAGCTTGTGAATGTTCTGCGTGTTCCGTATCTCGAGAAGCTCGGCTTGGTGGAGTTCCGCCCATTCCTTGACGATTCCCACAGCTTGCGGAGGCATATCCCCCTGAATCATCTCCAGAGTGTTAATGTCAAACTCCCCCATGTATTCGCCGTAAAGTGCGTGGAAATGCGGAGGGTTATGCTCTCTCTTCATGAAGAACATCTTGATAATTATTCCGTAGAACCTCGCTATCTCGGGCACTCTATATCCCCCTCACTCACAACTACGCAGCTCGAAGCCGTCTCCCACACTCGCACCTCATAGAGCCGGCAATTCTCCCGCCTCACACTTCCCTCAAGTTCCCGCCAAACCCACACGCCTATGTTCTCCGCGCTGGGCTGGGGTATTATGTCGTTGATATACGCGTGGTCAAGCCGGCTCAACACACGCTCACGAACTATCTGCTTGAGCTCTAGGAAGTCCATAATCATTCCCTCAGAGTCCGGCCTGCCCTCAAGAACTACACGAAGCCGGTATGTGTGTCCGTGAAGGCGTTCGCATTTGCCGTGATAGTGAATGAGGTTGTGTGCAGCGTCGAACGTAAAATCTTTGCTCAGTAACATTTCTTCATGGCCTCCATCTCTTGTGAAGCCAGAACCACAATTCCGGCCTCTTGCGAACAAAATTCTCTACAGCCTTGTTGCACTCCAGGATAATCCGCTTCATTCTTGCCTCATGCTTCAGGGACTTATCGGTGATCCTTATCGGCGGGAAGAACTCTGCCTCGTGCTCGAACGGAGCATTACGGTAGATACACGCCGGAACTATCGGGACTCCCGACATCATCGCCATCAACGCTGGGCCCGGCATGTTCGTAGCGTCGCGGCCCATGAACGGCACAATAACTTTTCCCGTACCTGCAACGTCATTCAGGACAGCAACGTGTGCACCGGCCTTCAGCATGTGTGAGAGCTGCTGAACCGACGTATATTTTGAGAGCATAGTCATTCCTCCGCGCTCACGGGTCTTGTGGATGTAGTCAGAAATGTCTTGGTCGTGAAGTTCCTGATAGACCACGTAAAGTTCACGTCCCTTGCTCTTCAGGTATTGTGCGTACCAGCTCCCGAGAACCTCCCAGTTTCCGAAGTGTGCAGTGAGAAAAATTGCTCCGCTTCCCTCGTGAATCAGTCTGTCGGGGATCTCTTGGCCGTGAACTTTCTTGACCCACGAGAACACTTGTGATGGGTCCCGCTGAAGTGCTAAGGTTTCGGTGAGGGTCCACGCAAGATTCTCGTAGACTTGGGAGCGTATATCTTTGCGCCATTGCGAGGGGCTCGAGGGGTAAGCCAGTTTGAGGTTGTCCTCAATGACTTTTGCTCGTGGGTGAATGAGCTTGAGGAGGCCGGAGAAGAAGCCTGCTGTGATTTTGCCCTTAATGCCGGTGTTCGCGAGGGCCTCGAAGAATCTTATTGCCCTTACCGCTGCTTTGCTCATTTGGCGATAACCTTCCTGTAGAGGGTGATTAGTGAGTCCGTACACCTGTCGTGGGAGCGTCGGGACTTCAGGTAGTGCCGCGCAGAAATCCCCATATGCCGCCCTCGTTCTCCAAGACCAAGCCGGATAATTCTCGGCAAGTCCTCCTCACTGTTAATCACAAAATATCCGTCAGGCCCTAAGATTTCCTCAATGTAGCCGGACTTCGGAGACGCTATACACAATCCCCTCATCGTGAGAATCCCCGCCCTCATTGCCTCTCTAGGCGTGGGTGAAGCAGCTATGTAGACCCCGCTCAATGCTTTAGGCCTCACAATCTTTCCCGATATGTCGAGAACTTCATAATCCCCCGAAGGTACGTCCTTCCTGTCCCGAATGAACACTGCCTTTCCGCTCTCGGGACTCATGCTCCCCAAAGGGTCAAACACAGGGAACACCACAGACTCCCCAGACTTCAGACCCTCTGTGAAGAATCTCGACGGCCACCCTCCCCAGTTCTCACCCTCAAGAAGTGTGTGAACCGTCCGTGAATGCAGCCTCACTAACCGCCACCATGCCGGAGCAGCTCCGAACAAGTGCCAGATTTCCCGCTTGGTGAAAATTTCCTTGACCTGCGAGAAATACGGCTTGCACCTCAAATCCCCAGCACTCAACACACGTAAATCTATGTCCCGTGAATGACTCCTCAGGGCCTCTGCCATGTCCCGAATCACTTGCTCTAGGACTCCGTTGACTGACGCAGAGATATACCAGTTACACGTGTGCATGGCTTAAGCAAATTCGGCCATGTGGAACTTCTTGCGGCCTATCCTGATGAATGCGTATTTGCCGTTCACAAGAGACTCTCGCGCAAGGGCTGCCTTCTCGTCGGTAATCTTCGCTCCGTTGATCGACACTCCCCCCTGACGTATTGCCCTCTTGGCCTCACCGTTGGACTCACACGCTTTGCTTCCGGCTAACACGCTCACGACCCCAGCGGGGAACTCCGCACCCTCAAGGCATGTGTACGGAACTTCCTGCTTGAGCATCCCGCAGGTCTCCTCACTGACTCCGGCGAAGTCTATCGTTGGGTTGAACAGAATTTCGCTGGCGGCTATTACGCTCTTGGCCGTCTCTGTGGTGTGGACAAGTGCCGTAACTTCGAGGGCCAAACGCTTCTGGGCAATGCGCTTCTCGGGGGCAGCGTTGTGTTCGGCAATTATCGCTGCGATTTCCTCGAGGGGCATGAACGTATAGAGCTTTAGGAGTTTTTCCACGTCCCTGTCGTCGGTGTTGAACCAGAACTGGTAGAACTTGTAGGGGCTGGTCTTCTCGGGGTCAAGCCAGACTGCTCCGGCCTCAGTCTTGCCGAACTTTGTGCCCGATGACGTGAGGAGGAGGGGTTGAGTTAGTCCGAAGACTTCAGCTCCCGAAGTCCTGCGTATGTAGTCCGAACCCGCGAGAAGATTCCCCTGCTGGTCATTGCCTCCCATCTGAAGACGGCACCCGTAGTGTTCATTGAGGTACTTGAAGTCCATTGCCTGAAGGAGGACGTACGAGAACTCTGTATAGGAGATTCCCTTCTCTGGGTCCTCGAGGCGGGAACGGATATATTCGCGGGCTATGAGGTTGTTGATTGAGAAGAATTTTCCCACGTCGTGAAGGACCTCAAGGAAGGTTATTTTGCTGAGCCAGTCGTAATTGTTCAGGAGAAGGGCGGAGTTTTTCCCGCAGTCAAAGTTCAGGAACTTCGCTAACTGTTTCTTCACGCCCTCGATGTTGTACATTACAGCTTCAACGGTGATTAAGTTACGCTCCTTGCTCTTCCCGGAAGGGTCGCCGATCAGCCCCGTACCTCCTCCGGCCAAAGCTATGGGCCTGTGTCCGAGCCTCTGCAGCCAACCGAGAGCCATCAGGGGAATCAGGTGTCCGACGTGGAGGCTGTCTGCAGTTGGGTCAAAGCCTACGTAGGCAGTAACCATCTCTTCATTCATGACCTGTGAGAGTCTTTCTTCGTTGGTGCACCACTCAAAGTATCCGCGTTCCCTCAGAACGTCAAATGCATTCATGTTGTTAGTCATTTCTCCTTTATCGTTTACCATATATTATTCTTGCTGTTCATTGCCATAATTTTATCTGGCAGGGTCAGCCTGAAGAGCACATAGAGGACACTGCTTATACTTCGGACACATTATAAGGCGGTCTGCCCGGACAACTTCGTGATCGTCTTCCGTCATGCTGTCTATAAGCGCAAGAATCTCCGCAGCCTCCTCCGGGTCAACTTCCTCAACCTCGATAGTCTTCATACGATAAAAAGGTTCCTGCTTCTTCTGGTCTATATATTCCCTCACAGCATTACGCACAAAATCTGCCGGCGACATCCTGAACACTGACGCAGTTTTCTTCATGTCCGCAATCTCTTCAGAACTTAGTGCTTCTACAGCCAAGATTAACGTATCCTCCTCTGCGTAAAGGTCTGGTGATTTGCGTGTATTATATAATACTCAGAAAATTTTCATCACGACTCATAAGGAGCATAATATATGACTAAACGCACATGTTTACTCGCTCTCATATTTTCCATCATACTATCTCCGGCCTCTTGGGCTGCCCAAAACTTGAGAGAATTATTCTGGGCACGCTCTTGGACTCAAATGGAGATGCAATACAAATCCCAGAGGACCAAAACCGCTAGAGACCATGCCCTAATGGCCAACGCCTACAGGTTCCAAGAACGCTGGCAGGACGCAGTGAACATCCTAGAGGCACAAACTAAGAACTTCCCCGCAGGTGTAAAACCTTATGCGGACATGACGAGACTCTTGGGCTATGAGAAACTCGGCCAGACCCAGAAAGCATTAGCCTTAGCCGACTCCCTCTACAATAACGCTCCCACAGACCTCAAGTATTACGTGGCTATGGCTCAGCACAGACTCTACAACTCCATCAACGACCCGCGAAATGACCTCTCCGCCCTAACACGAATGCTCTCACACGCGGACACAGACGAACGCAAAACCACAGCCCTCCGTCTGCTCTTGGCCGCAAACCCCAACCCCAAACGTGCAGAACACGCCCTGCAGCTCCTCGAACTCCAGCCCTCCAGCAAGGAAGCCGCACAAATCCTCTCAGGCCTCAGAAATCCAAGCAACGGAGTCCGTGTGGCTATGGGCCTCTACCACTACTCAGCAGGCAGCAACAAGGAAGCCCTAGAGTGGCTCAACGGTGCATCAGGCAGGAAGGCACAATATTACCGAGCGTGGGCAAACTCAAAGCTAAAGCAGAACGATAACGCCCTCAACCTTTGGGGAAGCCTCGCGATTTCCGGCAACCCTTACGCTGCCAGCTCAGTAACTCGAATAGCGAACCTTGCAAAGAATAAATCCATGCGTGAAAAGTGTCTGGCTGTCCTCGAACGTATCGCCAAAGAACGCAGGGGCAACGTTCAGGCCCGGGCACTTCAGGCACTAGTGAACCTCTACGGCAAGAGCAGCACTCCCAGACGCGACGCACTGGAGGCCCAAATCCTGCGCTCCTTCCCGAACACTACACACGCGTTTAACGTCCTGTGGGAACGTGCATGGAGGTACTTCGACGCGGGGAATTTCGCAGAGGCAGCAAAGCTCTTCCGTCAGGCCGATGCCCCAGGGATAACCTACTACAGGCGCGGAAGATTGCTCTATTGGCTGGAACAAGCATTGAGACGCTCGGGACAAACCAAGCAGGCCAACGACACATTAGCCCTCCTCAAGCGGAAATACCCATTGACGATTTACGGCCTCTTGTCGGGAGCGGAACTGAGGATCGTTGACGGGACTAACCCCAACCTTACGCTAAGGCCGACTGACCTCGAGGAGTTCGGCTTCATCTACCACGCGTATTTACGTCTCTCACGCCCCAACGCAAGCACCCGTGAGCTCTACAAGGCACTAATGCTCTCACGCTGGCTTGGGCTCGACGAGAGTTTCACTGAGGCCAAGAGAATGGAGACGCTCATGACTTCCAGCAATACACTTTACCGCGCGGACCTCGAGGCACTCTACCCGAGACCGTTCAAGGCACAAGTTGAGGCGGCCGCGAAACAGTACGGGGTTGAGGCAAATTTCGTGTGGGCAATAATGAGGCAGGAGAGCGCGTACAGACCCGACGCAAGGAGCTGGGTTGGTGCGGCAGGGTTAATGCAGCTGATGTCGGCAACAGCACGTGAAGAAGCCCGGCGCGCAGGACTCTCAACGTACAACCTCTACAACCCTTACGACAATATCCGCTTGGGAACTTCGCACTTACGGTGGCTCATGAGGAGTTTTGCCCGGCCTGAATACGTCATGGCTGCCTACAACGCCGGGAGCGGCAACGCACGAAAATGGCTCAGGGACGGAGGGGACCGGCTCGACCTCGTGCACTGGATAGAGCGTGTTGCCTTCACTGAGACCAACGGCTACGTTCAGAGGGTGAGCGCAAATCTCGAAATCTACAGGAGACTCTATGACGGCAAGTAGAATACCTTACGAGCTGTCTGATTACGTGCTGGAGAAATATTTTCGTGAGACCGGCGAACGTCAAGGATGGCTACACAAACCAGCTTTGGCCGTAGCTGTCTCGGGAGGGGGCGACTCAGTTGCTCTGTTGTGGCTGTGCAGGAAGTTCTACAACGGAAGAGTCTTTGCCTTCCACGTCAATCACGGAATCAGGGGCACCGAGTCCGACCAAGATGAAGAGTTCGTGAAAGACTTTGCGGGGAGCCTCAGCGTTGAGTGTGAATCTTCTCACGTGAACGTCCCGAATGACCGCGCGAAGGGTGAGTCGTTGGAGTCAGCGGCAAGAAGATTACGGCTTGAGAGACTCTGCGGCATGGCCAAGATGATTGGAGTTGATACCGTCCTTACCGCACACAACCGCGACGACTTGGCCGAAACCGTATTGTTCAACCTTCTTAGGGGCACAGGGATTCGGGGGGCTGTGGGCATCACAGAAGAGTCTGAGCTTGGGGGAATCACTTTCTGCCGGCCGTTGTTGGGGTTGAGGCGGGAATTTCTCAGGGAGATTCTTCGGACCCGCGGCTTGTCTTGGCGTGAGGACAGCACAAACAATGACGACAAATACACCCGCAACTTCATACGCCTAAAGTTAATGCCCATGCTTGAGAGACACATAAACTCTGAGGCAGCCGAACACTTAGCGGTATTCGGTGAGGACATGAGGCCGGTACGAGAACACGAGGACTCACTAAGCACACAGCTCTTCACGGACTGCGCGGAACAACAAGCACCCTTGCTCACGATGAACGCACGGAAGCTCAGGAGGCTCGGCGATTCTGAGAGGGCGTTAGTGATCCGTGAGGCAGGCAGGAGGCTCGGACTGAGGACGCTATCACGTTCACGCTGTTCGGAACTCTCGGGACTAATCGCTAGGTCCGGGAAATTCACGTTCCAGTGGTGCGGAGGCGCGGAAGTTACGGCAAAAGACGGCAAAATACTTTTCTCGACAAACGGGGGGAACTATGACTATACAGGAGATTAACCAGCAATTTTCGGAGGTAATTCGGATTCTTGAGCACAGAGCCGAAGAGTTACGCCTACAGGAACACCTGAAGGACATTGACGCACGACGCACGGACTGGGAGAGAAGAACGGCCCTGTTCGTACCGTCGAGGCAGAAGCTCGAGCGAGGCGGAAAGACCCTAGAACTTGGCCAAGAGTACGAGACCATCAAGGAATTACGCCAGCAGAGGGAACAACAGAAGCTCCGTCAGTCGTCATTGCGTGAGGACATGACCGAAGCCCGTACGGAGTTACAGAACGCGGAGGAGGCCTTAGCCCTGATTGAGTCGCAATACCGGGACAAGCTCACCGAACAGACAAAGCTAGAGGGGGTTGCACAGCGCGTGAGGACCCTCGACAAACAGATAGTAGAACGCACCGAAGCTGCCTCACAGGTCCGCAAAGAGTTCGAGGAGGCAGAACAGAACCTCAAGGAGTGTTCAGAGCGTGCGGACTCGGAACAGAAAGCCTTAGAGCGCGTGGAAGTTGCCTTGCGTGAGGCCAGAAAGTTTTTGCAGCTCCACTCGACCGACGAGAAATTACGCACCGGCCTCGCGGGAATCCAGAAGTGTTTTGCTATGTACTCTCAGGCAGAAGAAAAACGTACTGCCCTGCGTGAGTCTCTCGGGAAAGCAATAGACCGTCGGCAGAACGCACAAAGCACCCTCAACGACAGGAGCGCGTTACTCTCGGAAGTGTCTCACAGGTTCTCCGTAGCAGAGAAGACTTACGCTCGTGCACGGGCATTCTACGAGAGCACCCTAAAGGGCAAAAGTATAGCGGAATGGCGGGAAATCTGCTCCCACGACATCAAGAGGCTCGAGGAACTTGACGAACTCTACAAGAAGTTCCAGCACGTCAGCGCACTCGAGGAACGCCTAAAGATTCTCCAGGACTCACGGCTAAGAATCCAGCAGGAAGCTCGAAGCCTAAACATTAGGGACGTTGAGCAGGCCGGCCGAATCCACGAACTGCAGGACGAAGCCGCAAGACTCGAAAAGCGCGCGGCACTCCTCCGCAGAATAGAGGACCTCGACGCCGTCCGTGAACTCTTGCAGGACAATGCACCCTGCCCGCTGTGCGGAGCCATGACACACCCCTACACGTCGGGAGTCGTTGTGCCTGACCCGGAGGAAGTTCACCGGCAGTTGGCGGAAACTCAGGAGGCGTTGAACGAGTTGCGCGACCAGCTCACCACGCGCCAGACCAGAGCGGGAAAACTCAGCGAGGAGATTACGCTAATCGGCAGTGATGAGTCCGACCTCCGCAAGGAAATCAACGAACTTAACGCGGAAATTTCGTCAAAGGTCTCGATTCTTGGCCTGAAGTTCGGAGCCGGGATTTCGCCCTTCGAGGAGCTTGACCGAGCAAGACAGAGGACCCGAGACTCACTCCAGCTTGCCCGCAACGCCGCAGACACCGCAGAGTCTGCAGAACGAGACATGAAGGCCGCCGCCGATGAACTCGAGAAACTTCGTGCTTCACGCGAGGAAATCAGCAAAATCTATCAGGACGCGCTGTTCTCCCTGCAGTCCGGGAAGTCCGACGAGGAACAAATCAACACTGAGGGCAAAACTCAGGAGGAAATAGTGAGCAGCCTCAAGCGTGAATTGATTTCGCAGGTCATGCCCTACGGTTACAAGACCCTTCCCGACAAGAACCCCGGCGAACTCGTCGACAGTTTGGCACGCCGTCTTGATGATTGGCTCGAGGGTGCGAGGCGGAGTGATGAGCTTGAACGTGAACTCTCAGTGGCACAGACCCGAATGAACGCCGTCAAGAAGGAACGAGAGTCCCTCCGACAGAAGCGCGAGGAACTTGCGAGCCGCGTGAAGGCCTCAGAGGCTGAACGGGACTCCGTGAGGCAGCAGAGGGTGATACTGTTTGAGTCGCGGGACCCTGATTCGGAGTGTTCGCGAATGTCTCAGGATGTGAGCTCACTTCGGGAACAGCTCAACGAACGCAGGGAGGCCAAGACCGAGAAGGCCGCGAAACTTGACCGGGTGATGTCGGAACTTCACACGCTGGAGACGGAGATGGCGAAGGGGCGCGAGGACATACAGAAGCACGAGATCAACTTCAACAAGCGGCTGTTGGCGTTGGGGTTCAGGAACGAGGAGGATTATTCTGCGGCGTGCCTGACCAGCGAGGAACGTCGGGACTTGCAGGGGAAATTGCGTGAGCTCAACGAGACAGATTTTGAGCTGAACACTGAGCGCGAGAACACGAAGGCGAAAATTATCGACCTTCAGGCGGAAGGGGTCAACCTGACTAACGACGAGATTACCCGGAAGTTGAGGGCCCTGAAGAGTACGGTTGATGAGTTGAGGTTGAGTGCTGTGAATGGTCCTGACGACGCGGCATTCAGGGAAAAATTGTCGTCTGAGTACGTCCCGAAGGTTAGGGATTTGGCTTTGACGTGCGGACTTGAGGAGGTGTTCTAGGTGAATATTGTTTGGGAGAACCTGAAATTCTTTATGGGTTGCTTGAGGGATTTGCCGGTGAGCGGGAGTCTTTCACTTGGTGAGGAGGGTTTCTGCGTGTCGACCGGAACAGAAGCGGAGAACTGGGTGTATTTCCCCGAGAGCGTAACGAGTCCCGTAATTGCTGAGGCTGCGGTGAAGTTCTTCCGTGAACGCGGGGAGGCTTCCTTGTGGCCGCTGTACGGCTCGGGCGGTGAGGTTCTCGAGTCCTGCGGTGTGGTCTATGATGAGGACTTGTCGGCTATGGCTCTGACTCCTGTTGTGAGGGAGTCGGGGTCCGGTGTGAGAGTTGAGCGCGTGAGGACGCGTGAGGAGGCTGCGTTGTGGGCGGAGACTGCTGGGCTGGGTTTTGGTGATGACGGAACAGCGGAGGGTTACCGGAAGTTTGCGGAGGCCCTGAGTGAGCAGGGAAGAGTGAGTCTGTATTTGGCCAAGCATGAAGGCCAGTGTGCGGGTACATTTCTTGTAACTAACGGGACGGCGGCAATGGGAGTGTACTATTTTGCTGTGGTGCCGGAACTTCGGAGGAAGGGAATTGCTCGGGCAATGATGGATGAGGTTTGCCGGTTGTCTGGTGGGAAGAGGGTAGTGCTGCAGGCCACGCCTATTGGTGAGAAGTTCTACAGGTCATATGGATTTGAGGAGCTGTTCAGGATTCGGCTGTACAGGCTGTAGCTTGTGATGTTCTAAGGGTATAGTATAATCACTGTATCCAATAGACACAACAAATTTAGGGAGGCTGTACGAATGAGGAAGTATTATGCTCTAGTTCTAGCAGTAATGATGTGCGTGGTAATGTGTTCGTGTGCGTTTGGGGAAGTGCCGATTGATGAGGCACATTTTCCTGATGAGGTGTTCCGTGAGTATGTGAGG
>JAFPZI010000018.1 GCA_017417365.1 Synergistaceae bacterium | reverse complement strand
GATATTCTACAGTCTCGACGGGGAGAACTACAAGTCTACAGGGTTCAACGAGTGGACATTTGATGAGTGGCACTATCCTGACCTGATAATTGAGCCGGAGACTCAGGAGGGAGTAATAATTCTTTCCGTGAAGTATCTGGACACGAACAAGAAGGAGCACGGGCCGTTTATTTTCACGTATGACATGGACAAACTGCGTGCGGAACTCAGCAAGAAGGCTATTCTTGAGGGTAATTGGCTGTACGTCTCCAGAGTTGCCGGGAGTGCTTCGGTGAACGTCTATATCAATAATCACGAGGCTGATGACGTAGTTCTGTACGTGGTCTACGGGATAAATATTGAAGAGCCGGACAAAATTTTTAGGGTGAAGCCGGGGAGTTCTCGTGTAGTCAGTATGAAGGATAAGGAGTTGAAGTATGTTAGTGCTTATCTAGCGTTCAAGGACGGGACAATTTCCGAGATAAGGCGGGCAGAATAAATCCTCCCCTCGTGAATACAGTGAAGGGAGGAAATTTTATTTGCTACATAGTGATGATGTCCGTAGCACTAACTTTCATTGATTTGGGCATGTTTGCGGGCACGCTTGGCGAAAATTACGGCTATCACGCTCCAGATTATGCCGCTCACCCACAGCATAGGGTAAAGTCCCAGAGGGTCAGCAACCAGAGCCAGAACGTACAGGACTATACTAGCAATCAAGACCTTTACGGCACTGTTCTTGTTCCTGCGGGCCATGATTACTCCGACAATCAGCGTCAATGAAGCAGCAATACAGATTATCGGGTGAGTCATTGCCTCAATCATAGCGTCCTCATTGGGGATATTCGCTGCAAGCATGACCATCGGTAAACTGTTCATCAGCGTAGCAATCCCCCCTAATACACACAGCACAAGCACAACCATATTCATGCTGAGGCCCCCATTAAGCGTTGTAGTTGTAGGTCCTGCACCCGCAGTTCGGGCAATACGACGCGTCGCACCTATGACAATAGACGGTCCCGCATTTGGTGCACTTCCTCAAGTCTTGGCCGCAATTAGAGCATTTACGACTCATAATTTGATTTCCTCCTTGTGTATGTTAGAATTTGCCAATATCTTACGCAGAATATCTCTCAGAATCGAATGCATATGACTATTGGAGGGTAAAACATGCCGTCTTTCAAGCTCACAGCCGAATACATGAACCGTATCAAGACAACCTTTGAACGTTACCGCAGAATCCGCCGCCTTATTCACAAGAACATTAGCGACTACGTAACCGACTTCATGAATTTTCGCGGCACACCTCAAGACAGGGCCGAATACCTCGAAGCGAGATACAGACTCCGTGAGCCTAAGGAGAACTACATCACGGCAGACAATAACGGAAAAATCTTGTTCCACGTCAGAGATATTGCGCTGCTGACCGGCCGGGACCCTTCATCAATCTCGCGGACCCTCTCACAACTTGAACGCTCCGAAGGATGGTACTCAAGGCTAATTCCCCTCAGGCACGAGTGGAAATCCGCCAACAATAATTCTATCTATGTGTATGACCAAGAAAATTTTTGACCTCTTCATGGACTACAGGGAGCATAAATATCTTGAACGCATAAGGCTCGCCGGAGCTGTAGATTTTGCCGAAGTCGTGCGTTACTGGGACTACTTGAAGGGTCTTGCTGACTATGAGGCTTCCCAAACTTCAGGGAACAGCCTTAAGGCCGCAGATAATGGAGAGAGTCAATCTTTGCCGGAAATTCCTCCCGTGAGCTGGGCGGATGTGGTCAAGGTAATCGGCGGAAAACTCTTCAGCGTCAAGGCAGATATGATTTTCGCGCTGGCCTTTGCGGTAACGTTCGGACTTGCCCGCAGGTGGACGGTGCTAATTCCTGTATTTGCGGCGGTGTCTGGAGTGCTTCTTGTTGTGTGCGCGTTACTCCTCAGGCACAGGGCATCACGGGCTGAACTTATCGCTGAGGCCGGAGCTGTGATGACTCTGCTTGCGTTGTTCTGGGGCGTGAACCTCACGATGGAGAACGGAATCTACACTCCTGGCGGTACGGTGATGAACCTCACGAGTCCCGAACCCGCTCTGAGGCTTGAGGCAATGAGGGGCGAATACAGGGGCTGGCGGCAGAATCCGCTGGTGTTCTTCGTGAACGCTGACAACGAGGCGGACATCAGAGAAATCTTTTACCGCACGGATTCTGGGAGTGAGTATGTTTCTTCGGGTAGCAATGAGGCTGGGAATGTTCAGCTGCTCCTGAGGCCGAAAATACTCAGCAGCACAATCACTATAGACCTGAAGTATATTGACCTTGACGGCAGGGAACACGGGCCGTTCGTGTTCAAGTTCGACGTTGAGAAGGCCCGATTCAGTTCCGGGAAAAGTGCTGTGATTAATCACCCTGACCTTCTGTTCTTGACTCAGCGCAGGGATTTCACAATAATCAATTCATTCATGAACGACACGGTCAAAGCAGTGCATTACGGGATCAACACGGAGAAGCCTGACCGTGTATACGTGCCGGATTTTGACGAGGGGTATCTCGGGGACGGAGCGTATATAGTCTCTCAGGAGCGGGGAGTCGATTTTGTGAGCCTGTACACTGAGTTCACTGATGGGACATCGACGGACATTGTGATAAAGCATGCAGAAAGGGGCACGGAATATCCCCCCTTCTACCTGTGATTTCAAGTCCCCAACTTCATCGGGAGTCCCGGCCCTTCCCGCAGGACGTTGCAGCGTTTGGAGTACTGACTCAGTGAGTGCGGGTAACCTGTGGCATTCACGAGGTGCCTTACCGCCCCGAAGCCGGAGTCCTCAAGAATTTTTGCGGCTCTGTCAGCGTTCTCCTGCCTCAAGTCCGCTATATTTCCTTGACGATTCGCGCGGGAACCCCAACAGCCATGCAGTTATCCGGCACATCATGAGTTACTACCGAGCCGGTCCCGACTATGGCATTCTCCCCAACAGTAACGCCCGGCAGAATACTCACCCTCGCACCTATCCATGCATTACGCTTGAGGTGAATCGATTTCGTCATTATCGTGCGGATATTTTGCGGCTCATGGTTGACGGTGAACAGTCCGACTTCCGGCCCGAGCATTACCCCGTCATCAATAATGATTGTGCCGATTGACATCATAGTCAGACCGTGATTGGCGAAAACGTTTTTACCGAGCCTCACGCAGCACGCGCAGTCAATCTGGAACGGCGGAGTTATGAACGTACCTTCAGGGAGAGCTCCGCAGAACAATTCACGTTCAAGCGTAATGATTGAGTCCCTGTCGTCGGGGTTGGTCTGAGTGATTCTCCAGCAGAGATTACGGCACCTCTTCATCTCGCCGTGTGCCTCCCGAAGGTAGTCCTCATTGCGGATGTCGTAACTTTTGCCGTTTCTGAGGTCGTCGAATACGCTCATGGCTAGAACGCGTGCTGTTTCGTGTGGGCAACGTAGGGAGCTTCAAGGGCGGCTATCTCCTCATCGCTCAGGACAATATCCACAGCTGAAGCGGCCTCCTCTACGTGTTTGACGCTGGTGGTCCCGACGACCGGCGAACAGATGAATGGTTTGCTCAGCATCCACGCCAAAGCCTCCTGAGCCATTGAGCGGCCATGTTCACGCGCAACTTTCTCGAGGTTGTCGACTACGGCTTTATCCTGTTCTGCGGTCTTGTCCGTCCAGACCATCGGAGACACTCCGTCAATCTTCGTCCTTGCAGTCTGAGTCCCCCAAGGGTGGGCGCAACGTCCTCCAGCGAGCGGGCTCCAAGGGTTCACGCCGACCTTCCAATCGAGGCACAGGGGCATCATCTCGTGATCTTCCACACGGTAAATCAGGTTGTACTGGTTCTGTATTGTGATGAATTTCGTCCAGTGATTGCGTTCGGCTATGTTCTGGAGCCTCTCGAACTGCCAAGCGTCCATAGTGCACGCTCCGATGTATCTGGCCTTGCCGGACTTCACCACGTCGTGAAGGGCCTCCATGATTTCCTCCATAGGCGTAAACGGGTCGAGCCTGTGGATCTGGTAGAGGTCAACATAGTCTAGGCCGAGACGCTTTAGGCTGTGGTCGATTTCGGTCATGATGTTCTTGCGTGAAGAGCCTGCACCGTTTGGACGGCCCGCCCTCATCTCGAAATTTACCTTTGTCGCAACGACTATCTCATCACGATTCAGCCCGAACTCACGAATCAATCTGCCGGTGATTTCCTCACTGCTGCCGAGCTGGTAGACGTTGGCAGTGTCGAAAAAGTTTATGCCGAGTTCTACAGCCTTCCTGAAGAGGGGTTTAGCGTCCTCAAATACCATTGCCCAAGGGAACACGCCATTTTCCGGGCCGGGTTTGCCGAAGCTCATCATGCCGAGACAAATTCGCGAGACATCCACGCCGGAATTACCTAACTTCACATACTTCATTCTGTATAATCTCTCCTTCTTTGGGAATGGCACTATATTAACCCGCAACGATTAATTCATCAAATCGAAGTCCCTAATCAACAATTAATGACGCTTATTAGTCCTCCGGCTTCCACTCAAGAAATCTCTGCGAACTCTCGAACGTACCAGTGTAGAACCTCTTCTCACCGTCAAGTCCCCGAATCATCTCCATGTCAGCGTCAGAAAGCGTGAAGTTCAGAACCGTAATATTCTGCCGTATGTGCGCCTCATTGCGTGAACCCGGTATCGTCGAGAACCCCTCCTGAACGTGCCAGCGAAGAATCACTTCCGCAGGAGTCTTCCCGTAACGCCCAGCAATCTCGTTAATCACCCCGTCAGCGAACAGCACATTTTGCGGGTCTGATTTCGGCCTTCGCTATAACCTCGTCAAAGAGTTCTTCATTGAGGTCGAAATTCGAGAGCCCTATTGCCCGGACTTTTCCCGCCTTCACCGCTGCCTCAAGCCCTCGCCAGCCCGCCATGTAGTCCCCTACAGGCTGATGTAGGTACAGCAGGTCTATATAGTCCGTCCCGAGACGCTCAAGCATTTTGTTGATGGACTCCTCAACGTTGCCCGAAGCGTAATCCGTCGGCCACAGCTTGCTAGTTATCCATATCTCCTCACGGGGAATCCCGGACTCCTTCACGGCCGCTCCGACCCCGCGCTCATTCTGGTAGGCGTGTGCAGTGTCAATGTGCCTGTACCCTGCCCTGAGTGCCCAAAGCACTGCGTCATGTGCCTCCTGAACGCTTGACCTGAACGTCCCTAACCCGAACTGCGGCATGTCTATTCCGTTGTTCAGGTGAAGCACTGCACTTGAGGCCGGCTCATCTATGAACTTCAGCATACGAAGCCACGCAAGAAATTCTTCCGGCCACAGGTAATCAGACGACATAGCCGCGAACATCTGGGGGCAGCTTGTCGGGCATCTCACGCATATGCCGATTCTGTCGGGCTTGACGTGAAAATCTTTTGCACGAGTCCGCACTAACTTCACCGCAGCATTCATGTCCTCGTAAGCGTAATCTGGTGTGGCAGGTGCGTAGTTCCCGCTCAACCCTCCGGCACGATACCCCGCCATCTTCTCGGCTACGTAAGCCTGATAGTCCGCCTCAGCTCTGGGTGTCTCCTCAACGCGATACTTCAGGATAAACGCTGCGAACCCCTGAGACCTGAACCACTCCGCAGCCTCGTAGCCTCCGCTCCCGAATGTGTGGTGTCGGGACCCTGAATCTCGTACCACTGCTCATACTCAACGTCAGACTTGGCCGGTTCCACGTGATTAATTCCCTCATCAGTCGTCTAATCCTTTCTCCGCCAACCATTTCGACAACAGGTCAGCTATCTCAATATTATTCAGGTCCGAGAACATGAAGTGTGTGTTGCCCTTGATGCCCAATTCCGGCAGATGAATCACCGTGCAGTCCCCGCCGTATTTGTTGACCAGTTCCGCAAACTTCCTGCCCATCGCCAATTCTCCACGCCACTGGTCCGAGCCGTAATTGTCCGTAGGTTCAGTTGCAATGTGGTCGCCGTAGAATATCACTATGGGAAATTTCGTGAACTTCTTGAACTCCTCCAACGGTATCGCTGTGCCCTCAATCCTCCCGAATGAAGTATCTATGGCTTCAGGCACCTCACCTTCAGGGAAGAGTCTCGGACACCCGCCGGGTTCGTAGGCAGCTATGGCCTTGATGTTGCGGGTCTTGAGAGTCGTTAGCCACCCTGCCCCGCCTCCCTGCGAATGAGTTACGAGAATTGCCGGGCCTGTCTTCTCGAGGACAGCGGACATTGCCTCAGCGATTACGTCGAAGTCAAGAGGGCCGGTGTTTGGTGTGCCCTGCCTGTAGAACTGTTCGAGGCTGTGTGGGTCTTTCGGGAACTGGGTATCTGAGTAGAACTCCGGCCAACGTCCCAGACGAAACAGAGTGAACATTGTGCGGTCGTAATGCATGGGTGTAACCGGGTCTCCAGAGGCCAACGAGAAGCCAGCATCGCCCCTTCTAGGCTGGTCGACTAGGTAGACTTTGAACCCTCGACGCAGAAATATCGTCCCGAACCCCTCGCGCCCATCGGGTGTGGTCTCCCAAGTCTTCATTGACTGCCCGCCCCCGTGAAGGAACACCATCGGCAGCTTCTTGGCCTTCACTGGAACCTGATAGCGAACGAACGCATTATCACCGTAAGCTGTCTGGCCGGACTGGCTCCAGAGGTCAGAGAACACAAATTCTCCCTCATTCACCAACGTTCCGCCGCCCGCCGTGAAACTTCCCTGCTCCTGAATCACGATAGGGTCAGAGCCAAACGAGACAAGCGGACACAGAACAACTATTGCAAGACCGAGCAAAAATCTCTTCATGCTGTGAACCTCCTGAAATGTGATGGGAAAATCTTAATCGGGCGTAATATAATTGGCAAATCAAGATTTCTATGAACGATTGAGAATATTTATCATGGACACTAAGCAGATTGATTACGTCCTCGAACTCGCGCAGACAAAGAACTTCAACAGGGCCGCAGAGAATCTATTCATCTCCCAGCCCGCATTAACTTACCAGATTAAGCTGATAGAGTCCGAGATAGGTTTTGCACTCTTTGAGCGTTCACCAAGAGGGGCAGTGCTGACACCTGCGGGGGAACAGTTCTGCATCACTCTGCGGAACATACGCGCGGAGTTCAAGAGGGCGGTTGAACAGGGGCAAAACTTCAGCACACATTACCGCACAAATATCACGATAGGACTGCCGATGAGGAGCGCAATATATTTTCTGCCGAGAGCAATAGAGATTTTCGAGCGGTCCGGCAAAGATATATCGATCACTCCGCACTTTCTGGCACTGTACGACACATCGTCATTCCTCAAGGGAGAAGAAGATATATTATTCGCGCGGCATAAGAGTGTCAGACACATACCGGGCATAAAGATTCACCCGTTGTTCGAGAGCCGGATATACCTCATAACGGAACGCACCGACGAACTTGCGGGAAGGGAGATCGTTCACCCATTGGACTTGGCGGGAAGGGTCTTGATGGTTGGTGGGGGGTCGCCGCCGGAACTCCGGGCAGTTCAGCAGAGGGTGATAGAGAGCGTTGACGTTAGGTACTTCAACAGCGAGGACAGGGAGACGACGTTGACGAACATTGCGGCACATAAGGGTGTGTGTTTGGCACCGGGCTTCCTGAACGACCACAACGGGGAATTTGCGTGGATACCGTTCGAGTGTCCTGAGAGGATAAGTTGTGTGTTGTGCACTCATTCGGAGGAGAGGAGGGAGAGCGTGAGGGATTTCGTGAGGGTGCTGCAGGGAATCTACAGGGAGAACCCGGAGTTCCCAGTGTGAAGCCGGACCTTCGGGGGAATTGCCGTGAGTCTGACTATGTGTGAGGGTGTTGCGAGAATACGGAGGCCCTGTGTGAAGCTGGACCTTTGGGGGGAATTGCCGTGAGTCTGACTGTGCGTGAGGGTTGCGAGAACACGTAGTCCCAGTGTGAAGCCGGACCTTTGGGGGGAATTGCCGTGAGTCTGACTGTGTGTGAAGGTTGCGTGGACACTGAGGCCCAGTGTGAAGCCGTAGCCTTTGGGGGGAATTGCCGTAAGTCTGACTGTGTGAGGGAGTTGCGAGAACACGTAGTCCCAGTGTGAAGCCGTAGCCTTTGGGGGAATTGCCGTAAGTCTGACTGTGTGAGGGTGTTGCGTGGACATGGAGGCCCAGTGTGAAGCCGGACCTTCGGGGGGAATTGCCGTGAGTCTGACTGTGCGTGAGGGTTGCGAGAACACGTAGTCCCAGT
>JAFPZI010000173.1 GCA_017417365.1 Synergistaceae bacterium | reverse complement strand
ACTTACGGCGGCGGCAAAAATAAGCCTGATAGAAAGACTGCTTGATATTTCACGCAAGACTAATATCCCGGCCGGAGCAGTTGAGCCGTTAATCTTCGCAATGACCAGAACAGCACCAGAGGCACAGGAAGGTCTGAGCGTTTTTGCATCGAGCCATGCAATTGTTACGACATGGAACGGAGACGGAATATATTTCAGGGCTGCGAATAACACGCGCGGCATTCAGGACATAACGAGCACGGTCCAGTACATCGAGAATCAGTACAGGCGCATACGTGTCAGTCATCTTGTGCTTGCAGGTCTGAATTTCCAGCTGAACAGCACAGACGCAATGAACGTTATCAACATGACGGATAAATATTTCGCCTCACGGGGACTCGCAATGAGAAACAGATCTCCGATTCCTGCTCTGGATTTGAGACCGCTGGAATACGTTGAACTTGAGCGGAGAAGATACGCATTCAATCCCACGAGACTGGCCATGTGGATGATGCTTGCAGGTTTCCTGATGCTTTCTTCAGGTACAATAGGCTATTCAGTCATGAGGATACGTGAACTCGTTACTGATATTGATGACATGAGAGATAACGTAAGCGTACTTACACAAAGACGAATGAGACTCGCCGAAGAGAATTCCAGACTCGAAAAACAGAAGAACAAGACACAGAAGATAATTGATTTTCTGCAAAGCGATATGCCAGTGCTTGAAGTGATGAATGCATTAGAATCAAGCGCAGGAACGGGAATCAAATTCGACAACGCAGATTTTTCACGCAATCTTACAATCGTTACGGTCGTCATTGACGGTAAAGCTGAAGATGAAAATTCTGTAATAAATCTCACGGAAGGATTAAAGTCTTCAGGTTTATTTTCACGCGTAATGCTGCCGGTCTCACAGAAGGATCAGACGAAGAGAATAATATTCAAACTTGTATTAACAGTAAGGAAGGCAGAAGCATGAGAAGCATGATAAACATGAGATGAAAAGCATTCACGATAACAGAGCTTTCTATTGCGATGCTCATTATGACGACTATGGCAGCGGCTGTTGCACTGAGTACGAATGCGGCAAAACAGACAGCAAAAATGGAAGCCGACAGAATAGCAGCGGTGATAAGCAGATTAATTGAAAGGGCAGACCGAACACAAAATGCATTCTGGTTTATGTTAAAGGATGACGGGTTTTATATATGCTGGGGCAAAAAATATGATGCAGGCAGACAGGAAAAACTTGATTTCAAAATTACGCCCGGATGTTCATATTCAGCTGTGAATAATTATAAAAATATGTGCTACCTTGCAGATGATGCTTCAAAAATTCCTGCAGGTGCGTACATAAAGATATTACAGCGCAATGTGTCAGTTAAAAAAGCTTCACAGCCTGTAACAGGTAATAACAGAGTATTTAATGTTAAAGTTACAGGTTCAGATAATTCAGAATACTATGTGATTATCTCACAGAACGGCGCATGATACGAAGCATGAAAGACATGAAACGAAAAGCATTCACAATAACAGAGCTTGCAATTGCGATGCTCATTATGACGACTATGGCGGCAGCTGTTGCTCTGAGTACGAACACGGCAAAACTGACTGCAAGAATGGAATCAGAAAGAATCGTAACGCAGTTATACAGGCTCATTGAAACAGCAAACAGAAAGCATATAGCATTCCGTGTATTATTTGACGGCACTGTGCAGACTGAATCAGTTCCGGTTGAATGGCAGACTCCTACGACATCACAGCTTCATCATATTGGCTATGACCGTGAAGTGAAAATTTCAAGAGGCTGCAGCATTAAGAATTTAAATAACATGAGCAGTAAATCAGAACACAATCTCGTATACACAATAGGCGGCAAGGGCTTTGATCCTCCTTCTATGACTCTTCAGGTAACAGGCACTGACGGAAGCATATACTACATAATAATTTACGTACCAGGATCACGAATCAGAATATCAGACACGAGACCATAAAAGCAAAGGGCATTTTCAGAATCAAAATTGCTATAATAACTGCAAAAACAAACAGGAAGTGCTTAACTTGCAAAATAAACCCGAAAAAATAACTCAGTTTAATTCACAGGCAAGAAAAAAATATCCCGGTCATACAGGTCAGACGAGAAAGAAAAAGCATAATTCATTATTCGGCATAATATTATTTTTACTCATAGTCATGGCCTTATGTGCAGGAGGATACGCGTCATATCATCTCAAAGAGCCTCGCGAGTTCTGGGAGGGCATAATACCCATTCCCGAAGGAGACACAGTGAGCGTTGCAATTGAAAACGGAATGACAGCCTCACAGGCCGCAAGAGCATTTGAGTTTCAGGGAGCATTAGAGACAGGCTCACCGTCTGAATTATCGAGATGGCTTGTGAAGTTCGGAATCGATAAGAGAATACGTGCAGGACATTACAGCGTTGTACCGTCAGACCCGTGGAACTTAGCAAGACAGTTACGCACGGCAAGACCTGCATTGCTCAAAGCGCAAATACTTCCGGGCATTGATGCATTTACGCTGATTGAATCGCTTGAGAGTCAGGACGAAAAATTAACCCGCAAAAATATCTGTGAGGCATTGCTGAAAGATTCAAATTACCCTCCGAAAATGCTTGAGATAATCTCAAAACTTCCCAATGATGAATACACACGAGCCGCATTCCTCATGCCTGAAACGTATATGCTGATCGACAGGACAGCCGACGAAGTTATAAGCACATCAGCGTCTGCATGGTGGCGGACATGGGGAGAATTCATCACTGAGCATAAATTAAATGCTAATGACATTAACGAGGCCGCTATTATTGCCTCAATGGTTGAGCGTGAAGTCCTTCATGATGACGAAGCAAGAACTATTGCCGGAGTGATTCATAACAGAATGAGAAAAAATATGTTACTTCAGATAGATGCAACTGTAGTATATGCATGGCGGTTAAAGGGACGTAAATTAACGCGCGTTCTGAATAAAGACTTAGAGATTGAATCGCCGTATAACACATATAAGAATGCCGGACTTCCTCCGAGACCGATATGTATTCCCGGTTCAGCTGCATGGAACGCCGCATTAGATCCTGAATTCAACGATTATCTTTATTATGTGGCAGGCAAAAGCGGCTATCATTATTTCGCAAAGACATTCAATGAGCATAAGAAAAATATCAGAGACGCAAGAGCAGAATAATAATAACAACAGGGGGAGTGATGATCATTGAGCCGCAGAAAACGTAACAGCAAAGGCAGCTGGAGAGATTTTATTCTTTTTCTGCTGATTATATTATGCGTGTATTTTATTCTCGCGCTGTTCGACAGTTCTTTAGCCGGTGAAGGAGGCCGCGAATTTGGGAATTATCTTCGCAGGGCATGGGGAGGTGCATTAATCGTATTGCTCTTATTCTGGCTGTATTTATGCATCGCTTTACTCATGGACTTTCGGATTCCCTTATTGCCCCGTCAGGTATTAGGCACTGTGCAATTATATATATCATTTTCATTCATGCTTGGACTTCTGAAAGAGTCAGGCTGGAATTCAAACGCAGCGTTATTCATGCCCGGTGCATTTGGTCATGGCCTTGCGAAGTTTTTTGTGCTTAACATCGGAACGTTCATAACATTGATTCTCGTTATCGGGTCTTTTATTCTCTCAGCGTATTTTTACGGCTCAAGAATTCTCCGTGTATCACTGCCCGAACTGCCTTCGTTTAATCTCATGGATATTATCCGCAGACAAAAGAGACCAAGACGCATAAGACGAAGACGTGAGAGAGATTATCCGCAAGACAGCCCTGAGCATATATTATTCACGAGAGATATTAACGCTCCTGACTCAGAAAATGAAACAGAGAGCATGAGAACGGGAGATTTAAGCGGAGATTTTTATTTCGACAGCATAGACATTGCGAAATTCAAAAATGCATCGCCTGAAAATAAAGAGAGTGATACAGGCCATGAAGCAGAACCAGAAAAAAAGAGTGAACCGCAAAATCCCGTTGAGGTTTTTGACAGCCTGCTCGCAATTCTGGATACTGCACCAGTCCCGGAAAAAAAGAAGCCCGCGAAAAATATAATGCCTCCGCGAAAAATCAGAAGGCCGTTGCGAAATTCATCATACGAATCAGAATCATCACATGAAAATTCACAAAAAGATTCAATTTTTCCTGTTCCCGCTGAAATTTTCGGTCCTGCTCAAAGACTCGAAATCATGAATGGAACGATTAATCTCTCAGATGAACAGGGCAGAATAATAATCTCAACGCTGAAAGAGTTTAATGTGAACGCGGAAATTGCAAAGACAGTTGAAGGTGCATCGGTGATTCAGTATCAGCTTGAACTTGCGCCGGGAACAAAAATAAGCAAGGCTTCAGAACTTGACGGTGAGCTTGCAATGGCACTTGCTGTTATGTCCGTGCGAATTGAAGCCCCGATACCCGGAACGCCTTATGTCGGCATTGAAGTTCCACGCAAAGAACGAAAAATTATCACGTTCAGAAGCATGATTGAGTCTGACGAATTCAGAAATACTAATTTGCGATTGCCTTTAGCACTGGGAGTTCAGAATGACGGAAAAGTTTTTGTTCGCGGACTTGATGATATGCCTCACATGATTATCGCGGGCAGTAAGGGCTCAGGGCGGAGCATGTTCATTAACACGTGTATATTAAGCATGTGTTCAGTGAGAAGACCAGATGAATTAAAGCTCATTCTCATTGACCCAAGACATATTGAATTCTCAGTGTATGATTCTCTTCCGCATTTATTATCATCTCCTGTAAGCGAATCCGAAGATGCATTGAAGGCTCTTTACTGGGCAGCCAAAGAAATGGAAACGAGAACGAAAAAATTTGCAGACACAAAAGCACGTAATCTTGCAGCATATAACCGCAGACTTCCGAAAGATAAAAGACTTCCTGAAATAGTAATCGTGATTGATGAATTCAATGACATGCTTTATGAATCAGACGGCGACATTGAAGGACTAATCACTGGTCTTGTACAGAAGGCGGGCTCATGCGGAATACATGTTATGATTGCGGCTGAAAGAAACATAAGCAGATTCTTAAAGGCAAATATACCCGTATGCGCGGCGTTCGCGTTGTCATCAAGGGAATACTCGCATGATATATTAGGCGTTAATGATGCGTTCAGGCTCACGGGAAAAGGGGATATGCTCTTCAAAGATTCAGGTTCATCAATGCTTACGCGTCTTCAGGCACCATATATCACTGAGGAGAGAATATCAGATTTTGTTGACTACATGAACAGCAGCTTAGGCAAAACGAAATCCATAAAATTCGATTAAGCATATAAAAAAGCGGCCTCCCGATATTGATTCAGGAAGCCGTTTATGATTCTCAATCTCCAGCCTTCTAGCCGATTTCAGCAATTAACTTTTCAACTGCCTCGTGTGCATCTGCAGGAAGTTTATCAATTCCGCCTCTTTCTGTGTCTCTGGACTTAATGAAGTTCAATCTGTCCTGGAAACGCTTCTTTAACTGTGAGCGATACTCTTCGTTCCTGAGATCCGCATCGAATCCCGGAATCTCCATTGTCTTGATGCCCGAAAGTTTTCCGAACGGCACCCAGTTAGCTTTGCCCTCAACGATTCTCTCAATAATCATGAGCGTGTTCTCTTTGCCTACAGCCTTGCCCATGAAGTTGCCGGTGTTCAGGATGTAGCAGTCAACGCCGTCTGAAATGAGCTGTTTGAATCTCTCGTAGTCCATGCCTAACGGGTAAGTTCTGAACGGATTTGCGTAAGGCTCACAGACTAATGCGTCAGGGTCAACACCGGGTGCTAAATTCTCTGCGCTTGTTCTCTTCGTTGCCAGTGTTGCACCGAGCACTGATGCAAGTGAAGGACCTTCGAGCTTTAAGACCGGCGGCAATGTCGGGTCTCTCATGAGCCAGAATATAGCGTTAAGAGGCTCACCGATTCTGTCGACTCTGTTGGGCGACCATAAACGCGATTTGATTGCTCTTCCGTTTCCGTTGCGAATATCTTCTGTTACTGCGATTAATTTTCCGTCTTTGGTCTTAACGCATCCGCAGTTCTGTAAAGTCAGAATGTACTTGTTATCCGGGCAGCCGATCGGGTAATCTGCAACCTTGTCGAAATACGTAGGCTCAAGTGCGATTGCGTACTTGTCTTTTACGTTTACGACGAATGCATCATCATGTAAGACCATAACGTCATATTTGCCGTCATGCTTTGCGTGAGTGATTGTTGATTTGCCCGAACCTGAAAGTCCGAATGCCGCGACAACGAATTTTTTTCCGCTTCCGTCCTTGAGGGTATATCTCTTGAGTCCTCCATGACATGACGCATAACCGTTACGTGCCGCAATTCCCCATGCGAGTGTGAGCGTACCCTTCTTTAACTCGCCGAAATAACGAAGTCCGAGAACGATTGCGCAGTTCTCTTCAGGTGAGAAGAAAGCGATTCCAAGCGGGAACTGTTCCTGTAATTTTGCATCTCCGTGCGGCCAGTCGGGATCTGCTACGAAAAATATATCGCCGTCATGATCTGAAATTCTGCGTGAGGCTTCATATCTGGGCTTGTAGGCTTCGTTTGCGTACTGGAAATTAATCATCCAGTTGTATAAATTATTCTCGTAGCCTTCAGGAAGAATTATATGTGCTGAAGTCATGAAATCTTCATCGAGACCTACATATGCATCTGCCTCATAGAGTTTACGGTAGCGCATGTTGTACACGGCCTCGCGGATGATCTTGCAGTACTTGGCCACGTCAACGTCAGGGTAACCCACGATGCGTCTGGCTGCTGCGGTGCGTCCGAATATGCCGCCGTCGTTGAAGAGCAATACATTTGCGCCCATAGGGAGTCCCTGCTCTTCGGGCTTGTAGACGGGCATTCCTGTAAGCTCGATTGTGCCGGGGGAGTTCTTCGCTAAGTTGTAGGCCTCGTGGAGGTCCTGTACGTGGTGGACGTTGTTGCCGTAGAAGAGGGTCTCAATAGTCGTTCTGGGCTGTGCGTGATAGACTTTCTTGAAGTTTTCGGGATCATAATATCCGATTGTTGACATGTATAAATTTTTGCCCCTTTCGTCAATAATAATGTGTGGTGATTGCGTAATTATAGCACCGTTACGCCATTTCTCCGCCGTTTTTGCGTGTTATTTCTTGGTGAATAATGCCCTCAGTGATGCAATCGTTATGTTCTCGACGACCTTAATCACAGGCCCTCCCTGATACTCACGGTAGATGCTGTATTTCACGATGGCCTCATAGTCTCCGCTCGGGTCAGTCGTTGAGTAGAGCTTTGGTTCGCAGAAAGTGTAGAGGTAAGTAACGTCGTGAGCAGGAACAATCTCGGTCTTCTCCTCGGGGATTCTCAGGGTCTCGATGAGCCGCCCCCTAGCGTCCCGCCTCTCTACTTCCCTGTAGACGGTGTAGGTCCGCGTGGTCTCGGGAATGTGTTCGGTCTCGAATGTCTGGCTCAAGTCGATAACTATGAACGCGTTGTAGCCCAAATCTGCCGCCCTCTTGAAGAAGTCAGGGTCCTCAAAGGATACGTTAGGGCCGTGAATGAACTTCATATCCTCAAGAACTTCATCGGCAGTCCTCACTAAGATTCTTCCGCGCTTGAGGGCCTCATTGATACCCTTTTTCGCCCACTCGTGAAGGTTTGCGCTGAGCTGGCGGGCAGGCATTAACTGGCTCCCTGCGTTTAGGGAAGCGTTCACTGGGTAGATGAATACTTTCTTGAAGTCCTTGAAGTTCAGGGAAGGGTCCTGCCAGACTTCGACGTCAGAAGCGAATGAACTCGTCCCCAAGAGCAGCAGCAATAAGGCAGCGGCTAAACACTTTCTCATCATGATATGCACCTCCTGAATTTCACATATTATACATGACTCGTTTATGTGCCTTGAAAATCTCGCGGTATACCCTAAAATTAACTCATCCATAAAAATTTTCACACAAGGAGGAAATCTCATGATCGACATGTTCAGCCTCGAGGGCAAAACTGCCATCGTTACTGGTGCCCGCACAGGCATAGGACAGGGAATCGCTCAAGGCCTCGCAGAAGCCGGTGCCGACATCATCGGCGCAGGACACGCCCCAATGCCCGAAACTGAAGCCTACGTCTCGAGTCTTGGCCGTAAGTTCAGGTACTACGATATTGACCTCGTCAAGCAAGACGGAATACCCGCCCTCGTGGACTACGCAGTCAGTGAGTTCGGCAAAATCGATATCCTCGTCAACAACGCCGGCATCATCCGCAGACAAGACGTACTCGACTTCACCCCAGAAAATTGGGACGACGTTATCAGCATGAACCTCAAGTCGTTATTCTTCCTGTCTCAGGCCTGCGCAAGAGTAATGAAGTCAGGGGGCGGAGGGAAAATCATCAACATTGCGTCAATGCTCTCGTTTCAGGGAGGGATTCGGGTCGTCAGCTACACAGCGAGCAAGTCAGGTGTTGCCGGAATCACTAAGTTAATGGCTAATGAGCTGGCAAAGTTCAACATTCAGGTCAACGCCATAGCACCCGGATACATCGCCACGAACAACACAGAAGCCCTCATCAATGACCCCAAGCGCAGTGCTGAAATCGTCGGGCGAATCCCTGCGGACAGGTGGGGAACCCCTCAAGACCTCAAAGGAGCGGCAGTGTTCCTCGCGTCGGGAGCGTCGGATTACGTCAACGGCCACATTCTTGCGGTCGACGGAGGGTGGCTGGCTAGGTGATGGATACTTTTCTGCAGGCTTGCCTTAATGGCCTAATGATCGGCGGCTTCTATTCGCTAATGGGGATGGGCCAGAACGTAATTTTCGGGGTCATGAAGATAATCAACTTCTGCCACGGAGAAATGTTAATGGTCGGTATGTACTTGGCCTATGCCTTCTACACTTACTTGGGGATTGACCCGTATTTGGCTCTGCCCCTTGTGGCTCTGGTTATGTTCGTCTTCGGAGCAATCTTCCAGCACACATTAATCACTCCCTCACTGGGAACTCACAGCTTCACAAATCTCTTGTTCCTCACGGTCGGAATGGGAATATTATTGACCAACGGAGCACAAGTAATCTTCACTTCCGACTACCGGACAATCACGACGGGCTATTCACAAATTATCCTGTCGTTAGGGCCGGTTACTGTAGCTTTGCCCCGAGTGGTGAGCTTCTGTGTCTTGATTGCCGTATCGATAGCTCTGGCCTTCTTCCTGAAGTATACGCAGACTGGCAAGAAGATTCGTGCTGTCTCACAAAACCCAATAGGTGCGCAGGTTGTGGGCATAGACACCAAGAAAATCTACATGATAACTTACGGACTCGGAGCGGCACTCGCTGGGGTCTCAGGTGCGTTGCTGACTCTGTTCTACGTAATCAACCCCACAGCAGGCTCAAACTTTGGGTTCAGGGCGTTAATCGTCGTTGTAGTCGGAGGACTCGGGAGTATTGGCGGTGCGTTCTTGGCGGGAATCTTTCTCGGACTGCTCGAGACCCTCGTGTCGTTGTTCATAGGGCCGAGCTTGAGGACCCTCGTAGTGTTCGCAACGTTCATAGTTATTCTGGTAATCCGTCAGAATATCCTTCTCAGGAGGGCATAACATGAAGAGGAAAATACTTATTGCGTTAGTGCTTGTGTTGGTAGGTGTGATGCTTGCACTGCCCAACTACATTGCGAAGATGCCCTATATCCTGAACGTGTTTATTCTTGCGTTCTACATGACCACAATGTCGATGGCCTGGAACCTGCTCGGAGGCATGACCGGGCAAAACTCCATAGGGCACGCCTGCTTTATGGGTATCGGTGCGTATACGTCGGTGCTTTGCGTCGTGAAGTTCGGGATGAACCCGTGGGTCTCACTCCCAATTGCGATAATAGTTACTGCGTCGATAACGGCCCTCGTGTTCTCGCAGTGCTTCATTCTCAGGGGGCCGTACTTCACGCTTGTTACGATAGCGTTTGCAGAGGCAGTGAGGCAGGTAATTCTGAACTGGGACTTTGCGGGAAAAGCTATAGGACTCGGGATGCCTTACGTTCGCGGGAACAGCTGGCTAATGTTCAGCTTCAGGGACAAGACGATATATTACTATGCGGCGTTCGTGATGATGGTGTTAGTGTATGCGTTGATGAAGTATATCGACAACTCGAAGCTGGGTTTTGCGCTGAAGACCATTCGTGAGGATGAGGACGTAGCTGCGGCTGTTGGGATCCGTCCGCTGAAGTATAAAGTTATCGCGGTCGTGATTAGTGCGAGCGTGTCGGCGGTTGCGGGGTTCTTCTACGCGTGCTACTACAGGTACATTGACCCGAATATTATGCTGCAGAGTGCGTCTGTTGAGCTGGTGCTGCCTGCGATTATCGGTGGGAGTGCGTTCGTTGAGGGTCCGCTGATCGGGGGAATCCTGATGGTGTCGTTGTCGGAATATCTGCGCAACACTTTTGGGGGAGTTTTGCCGGGAATTAACCTGATACTTTATGCTGTGGTGTTGATTGTTGTGATACGCTTCAGGCCGACAGGGATTTTGGGGTTCTTTGACAGGAGGGGGCGCGAATGATGGGATTCGGGACTCACTCACACACAGCGGGACTCGGGCGTTTGGTCTGCACACTCTCACGGAAGACGCACGACCCTCACTCACACGCTGCAGGACTCATGCGTTCAGGCTATGCACTCTCACAACACACCCACACTGCGGACTCGTTCACACAGAAAGGAGAGTGATTGAGAATGAGTCATATTATCGAGGTTGAGGGCCTCACCAAGACCTTCAAGGGACTAAAGGCCGTCAACAATGTATCACTCTTCGCTGAGGAAGGCAGAATCACCGGCATGATCGGTCCCAACGGCGCAGGAAAATCCACAACCTTCAACATGATTTGCGGCTACTACCCTCCAACTTCAGGCAGAATCAGATTCAGAGGCCAAGACATCACCGGCAAACGTGCTTACGAGTTCGCTGACATGGGAATAGCCCGAACCTTCCAGATAATGAAGCCCCTCGGGAACTTGAGCGTACTCGACAACGTAGCCTCAAGCGCATTCTTCGGAAGGCACAAGGCCAAGAACATCACTCAGGCCAGAGAAATCGCAGAAGGTATCCTAGAGTTCACCGGCCTCGCACAAAAACGCAACGTCCTCGCACGCTCAATGGGCACCCCCGACCAGAAACGCCTCGAAATGGCACGGGCACTCGCCACTAAACCCGATATGCTCTTCCTTGACGAGGTCATGGCCGGACTCAACCCAGCAGAGACAGAGACAGCTATAGACCTCATCCGCCGGATTAACTCTCAGGGAGTAACTATCTTCCTCATTGAGCACATCATGAAGGCCGTAGTCTCACTGTGCGAAAAAGTCGTGGTCCTCCATCACGGCGAGAAAATCGCTGAAGGCACACCTGAGCAGGTCATGAATGATCCTTACGTCATGGAAGTCTATTTGGGGGTGAAGAAGAATGCTTAAGGTTACCAACCTCAATGCGGGTTACGGACACGTTCAGATTCTGCGGGATGTCAGCTTCAGTGTTGACGACGGCGAGATTATCGCGATTCTAGGGAGCAACGGTGCAGGCAAAACTACCACAGTCCGGGCTGTTACGGGAATGATCCGCCCCAAGTCCGGAAGCGTAATGCTCAACGGCCAAGAACTTTGCGGCAAGTCCAGCAGAGCGATTCTCGATGCAGGAATCATTCAGGTACCCGAAGGACGGCAGCTCTTCACAGAAATGACAGTCTACGAGAATCTTGAACTGGGAGCTTTCTCCGATGAGGCCAAGAAGAGACTCAATGACTCTCTTGCTTTCTGCTACAAGTATTTTCCCAAGCTCGAGGAACGGACAAAACAGGCCGCCGGGACTCTCTCTGGCGGTGAACAGCAGATGGTAGCCGTTGCCAGAGCGTTAATCGGCCTCCCGAAGGTGCTCATTCTCGACGAACCTTCACTAGGCCTCGCCCCGAACATAGTCGATGAGATCCTCACAGTCGCCGGAGACATGGCCGCTCATCAGGGAGTGAGCATCATTCTCGTTGAGCAGGACGTGAACAAGGCCCTCAACACCGCAAACAGGGGCTACGTTATCGAGAACGGCCACGTAGTATTGTCGGGGTCAGCCCGTGAGCTTCAGGACAACGAACACGTAAAGCGAGCCTATCTTGGGATATAATGTAGCAATACTAATTTCACAGGAGGAATTTCCAGAATGATTACGGTATTGATACTGTGCAGCTTGTTCGTGCTCTTGATGGTGAGTACTGCCCGGGCCGACGAGGATTATTCGGAGGACATTGCAGGAGAAATCAGGGGCTTCTTGCTTGATGATGACTGGAACTTTGACTTTGACGAGGAAAAAGGGGTCTTCCGCTTCGGAGTGAACATTGACGGCAAGATGAAGCACGTGAATTACTTCGTGCCCGTCCGCGATGATTCCTACACCGTCTACGCAATTTCCCCAGTCAGCGCAGACACCGACGACGCACCAGTCATGGCCAACACAGCAGAGTTCATCTGCCGCGCCAACTACGGACTCAGGAACGGCTGCTTTGAGTTAGACATGAGCGACGGAGAAATACGCTACAAGGTGTTTGTTGACTGCGACGGAGGGATATTGCCTTCACGCGACATAGTCAGGAGCAGCATAATCATCCCCGCAATGATGTTTGAGCGTTATTCGCCCGGCCTCCTTGACGTAATCTTCAAGGGAGCCGAAGCGTCTGAAGCTATATTGCAGTGCGAAAAATAAGGAGGTTTCGTGTAATGAAGAAGTTTTTAGCAGTAACGTTGTGTGTGTCTCTGCTGTGTGCAGGGAGTGCCTTTGCCGCCGAACCGCCCATAAGAATCGGTGCCATGTACGCTCTCACTGGAGCAAATGCAGCAATCGGGACCAACATTCTTAGGGGAATTGATTTCGCCGTCAAGATGATTAACGAGAAGGGCGGAGTCAACGGCCGTATGCTCGAGGTAGTGCGCGGGGACACTGAGGGGGACGCAGCGAAGGCCCGTTCAGTTGCGGAGAAGCTGGTAACTCAGGACCACGTAGACGCGCTTTTGGGGTGCCACCAGTCGACTCTCACCAACATTGCGGCTCAGGTCTGCGATGCCAACGAGATTCCGATGATTACGGCAATTTCTACGGTCGATAACCTGTCTGAGAACGGCTACGAATATTTCTTCCGTATGTGCCCGATGAACTCAGTGTATGTGCGTGGAATGTTCGACTACCTCCGCGACCAGGCAAAAGTTACCGGCCATGAGGTCAAGACGATAGCTATTTTCGCGGACAACTCGAACATAGGGCAGGAAATCATCAGGTGCGCAGAGATTTTCGCTCCCGAGTACGGCATGAAGATAGTAGCAAAGATTGAGTATCAGGGGGGCCAGCCCGACATGAGTTCGGAAGTTCTCGCGCTCAAGAACGCCAACGCCGACGCAGTTATCGCGGAGAGCTACATCAATGACGCTACGTTGTTGATGAGGACACTGCAGGAACAGAACTACCAGCCTCCTATTCTTGTGGCCAAAGCTAACGGCTACACTGATCCTACTTTCCTACAGAACAACAAGGGGATCTCCAACGGCGTTGCGTCAGTCGTCGAGTGGAACCCCGACCTAACGAAGGGTCAGGACATCAACGCGGCCTTCAAGGCAGAATACGGCATCGACATGAACGGCCACTCTGCGGAGAGCTTTACGGCAGTGTGGATTCTCAAGACAGCTTTCGAGATTGCTGGTAGCTCCGAAGGTCCGAAGGTCAGGGACGCTATCAAGGCTCTTGACATCGTGGAGAAGTTCCCGAACGGCCCGGAAATTATCCTTCCGTACAGCAGGATAAAGTTCGAGGAGCACACGTTTGCGGGCAAGACGCACTACAACAACAATGTATTTGCGTCAATCGCGATTTCACAGGTGCAGGACGGGGTGTACAGGACGGTATGGCCTCTGGAATATGCCGGAGCCAAGATAGTTTATCCCGCACAGTACAAGTAGTATCGAGTTCACGAATCGAGCGGCTGGGTTGCTGAGGCCCGGCCGTTTTTCTTTGACATACACTCCGAATATCTGTATCATGTTCCTATTCACAAACATTAACCCAAAGGAGGCTTCTCACATTGAGAAAGTTTTTCACCGTTTTCATTGCGTCTATCCTCGTACTGTCTCTGGCGTGCGCTTCCTCCGCAAAGGATACGCTAGTCGTCGCTGACCAGTACGACCCCACCACCCTCGACCCAATCGGCCACAACGATTACCCGACCTCGAGGGCATGTTCACACATTTACGACACACTAATATTCCTCAACCACGACGGCACCCTGCGTCCCGGCCTCGCGGAAAAATGGGAGTTCCTCTCAGACACCGCCTACAAAATGTACCTCCGAAAGGGCGTAAAGTTCCACAACGGAGACGAAATGACCGCAGAAGACGTGAAGTATTCCCTTGAGCGCGCAAAAACTCCCGCAGGCTCACACATCCACACTTACTGCCAGGACTTGGACCACGTCGAAATAGTTGACCCCTACACCGTCATCATTCACCTCAAGAAGGTAAATTACCCGTTCTTCTCGTCTCTTGTCCACAGCTGGGGAAGCATCGTGTGCAAGAAAGTCGTTGAGGCCGCAGGAGAAGACTACGGCATGAACCCAATCGGCACCGGCCCCTTCAAGTTCAAGGAATGGGCAAAGGGCGACCACTATACTTTTGAGCGTTTCGACGACTATTGGGGCAACAAGGCCAAGTTCAAGACACTCACAGTACGCTCAATCCCCGAACCCACCAACAGAACTATTGAGCTTGAGACGGGAGCCGTAGATATTGCTTACCCGGTAACGACTATCGAGCTTGCCCGCATTGAGGAGAACCCAGAGCTTGAACTTCAGCGCAAAGTCATTCCCTCAACGACCTACATGGGCTTCAACCTCACCAAAGCTCCCTTCAATGATGTTCGTGTGCGTAAGGCCATCAGCTTACTGCTCGACACAGTGAACATTCAGCGCGCGGTCTTCAGGGGAGTCGGACAGAACCCAAGAAGCCTTATCCCAGAAGTTACGAAGTACTCAATCAACAACGAACTTCCTGCACACGTGAGGGACGTTGAGGCCGCCAAAAAGTTATTCGCTGAGGCAGGGATTGACCCGACGAAACTCAAGATCACCATCAGGTCCAACGAGCGCAAAGAGCGTATCGACATGGCCACAATAATTCAGGCACAGCTTGCGGAAGTCGGCATACAGTCCGAAATCATCCAGCAGGAGTGGGGCGCGTACTTGAGCATTCTTCAGCAGAAGACACATGACGTGTTCCTGTTGGGGTGGGGGCTTTCGGTGCCCGACCCTGATTACGCCGTCGCCGGACTCCTCGAGACCAACGCAGGCACTAACTACACCGGGACAGCTGACCCGAAACTTGATGAGATGCTCGCGAAGGGCCGCAGCCTTCCCGACGGTGAGGAGCGCGCGAAAGTCTATCGTGAAATGCAGCTCTACATCAATGACTTATGCCCGATGGTCTACCTCCACAACGACGAAGCTATAGCCGGTGTCCGCAAAATCGTCAAGGGCTTCGAGGTTGACCCGTTCGAGGTACACTCATTCAGGAACGTCTACTTTGAGGAGTAATATTTTCCGCAAAGCCAGCATTTAGACACAGACGGCAGGGACACTCACAACACCTGCCGTTAATTTTATGCACACGAGGAAGTGATTCCATGCTCAAATACATTTTCAGGCGGATATTAATGCTCATTCCAGTTTTGCTGGGGGTGGCGTTCTGTGTCTTCACTCTGCTCTACTTCACGCCAGGGGACCCGGCAAGAATGGTTCTCGGGGACTTGGCCACAGACGAGGCAATAAAGGAGTTCCGCGACAAGGAAGGACTTAATGACCCGTTCCTAGTGCAGTTCGGAAACTACGTGTACAAGGCAGTAGTTCACGGGGACATAGGGCGGTCGTACAGCTCCAAGAGGCCCGTAATGCAGGAGATATTGACGGCATTCCCCTACACCCTGAAGCTGTCGGCGTTCGCAATGATTATCGCTATCATAATCGGAATCCCCTGCGGAATAATCTCGGCGATAAAGCAATATTCATGGTTCGACACAATCACGATGATCTTCGCGATGATTGGGCTGTCTATGCCGGTGTTCTGGCTTGGCCTGTTACTGATTCTGTTCTTCGCGGTAAGGTTACGCTGGCTGCCGTCGTCGGGGTTCTCAACGTTCAAGGCAATGATTCTGCCGTCGGTGGCACTGGCTGCACAGTCAATCTCAATGGTTACGAGAATGACCCGCTCGTCAATGCTCGAGGTTATCCGTGCGGACTACATACGGACAGCCCGCGCGAAGGGCCAGAAGGAAAGCATAGTTATCGGTGTCCACGCACTGAGGAACGCATTAATCCCCGTAGTAACTCTGTGCGGTCTCCAGTTCGGGCAATTGTTGTCGGGAGCAATCCTGACGGAGTCAATCTTCGCAGTTCCCGGAGTCGGGCGGCTGATGGTCAATGCGATAATGAGCCGTGATTACCCTATGGTTCAGGGCGGGGTGCTGTTCATAGCAATAACGTTCAGCATCGTTAATCTGCTTGTGGATTTGCTCTATGCCTACATTGACCCGCGCATAAAAGCGGAACTCAAATAGGGAGGAAGAGACATGACGGACGAAAAAATTATCCCTGAACTTGTGCGCAAGAGGAGAAGCCCATTCGCTGATGTGTTAATCAGACTGAGCCGGAGCCCTTTGGCAATGTTCGGGTTAGCAATAATATTTGTGCTGGTGTTCTGCGCAATTTTCGCGGAGGTCATTTCACCCTACAGCCCGATAAAGCAGGACCTAATGCACATGTTCGAGACCCCTTCTGCTGAACACTGGCTGGGAACTGATGAGTTCGGCCGGGACATTCTCAGCAGGTTAATCTACGGCGCGAGGGTATCGCTTCAGGTAGGGTTTATCGCTGTTGGGATTGCTCTTGTTGTGGGGGGAATGCTCGGGGCGGTCTCGGGGTACTACAGCGGGCGGCTGGATAATTGCATAATGCGCGTGATGGACGTGTTGTTGTCGATTCCCCAAACGTTATTGGCGATTGCTATAGTTGCGGCGTTGGGTCCGAGCCTCATGAACTTAATGATTGCTGTGGGGATTTCGGCAGTCCCGACTTACGCCCGAATAGTGCGGGGGTCTGTGCTGTCGATTCGTAGCATGGAGTTCATCGAGGCAGCTCGGGCAGCGGGGAGTTCCGACTTGCGGATAATCCTCAAGCACATAATCCCGAACAGCATGGCCCCGATAATCGTGCAGTCTACGCTTGGTGTGGCCTCAGCGATTCTCAATGCTGCGGGGCTGTCGTTCATAGGTCTCGGGATTCAGCCTCCCAACCCTGAGTGGGGAGCAATGCTCTCGGGAGGACGGCAATACATCCGCGACTACCCACACATGACGCTCTATCCGGGGCTGGCGATAATGCTAACGATTCTGGCGTTGAACTTCTTGGGCGACGGACTGCGTGATGCCCTTGACCCGAAGCTGAAGAGGTGATGATTATGCAAGATATTATTCTGGACTTGACGATACACCCGAAACTTTGCGCGGTCTCAGTGGGACGGCAACACATGCGCGGCTTCTCGTGGAACGGATTGCGTGATGCCCTTGACCCGAAGCTTAAGAGGTGATTACTATGCAAGATATTATGCTCGACATTAAGGACCTGACCATACACTACGAAGTCGAGGGCGGTACCGTTCACGCTGTGGAGGGCCTGAACCTCACTCTAGGACGCGGGGAGTCCCTGGGCTTTGTCGGTGAGACCGGTGCAGGTAAGACCACTACCGCACTCGGAATAATGCGCCTCATCCCCAACCCCCCCGGCAAAATCAAGAGCGGAGAAATCATCTTCAACGGCGAAAATCTCCTCACCAAGTCAGAATCAGAGATGCGGCACATCAGGGGCGGAAAGATTGCTATGATCTTTCAGGACCCTATGACTAGCCTTAACCCAGTTATCACCGTCGACAAACAAATAGCCGAGATGATTAGCCTCCACAAAAACGTCTCACACTCCAAAGCCCTCAAGCTCGCTGGGGATATGCTCGAACTAGTCGGGATTCGCCGTGAGAGAATGCACGATTACCCCCACCAGTTCTCCGGCGGAATGAAGCAGCGAGTCGTGATAGCTATTGCCCTCGCATGCGACCCGGAATTACTCATTGCCGACGAGCCGACTACTGCCCTTGACGTTACGATTCAGGCTCAGGTCCTCGAACTCATGAAGGAACTGAAGCAAAAATTTTCGGCCTCAATGATCCTCATCACTCACGACTTGGGAATCGTTGCCGACATCTGCGACAAAGTTGCCATAATGTACGCCGGACGTGTGGTCGAGTACTCCGACAAACGCTCGCTCTACACCAACCCGATACACCCATACACACGCGGGCTGTTCCGTTCCGTGCCGGACATTGACTCGGACGTTGACGAACTCCCAGTGATTCCCGGACTCATGCCCGACCCAGTCAACCTCCCAACAGGCTGCGCGTTCCACCCTAGATGCAGCTTGGCCTGTGAGGAGTGCAGCAAGTCGCGCCCAGTCATGCAGGAGGCAGAACCCGGACATTTCGCAGCGTGCCCGATTTGCGTCAAGAAGTTCATGAATGGGGAGGCGTTATCATGAGTGAGGCCTATATTCGCGTTGAGAACCTCAAGAAGTATTTCCCCACCAAGAGAGGAATGCTTCACGCTGTCGATGATGTCAGCTTCGAGATTCAGAAGGGAGAAACTTTAGGGCTTGTCGGTGAGTCCGGGTGCGGGAAGTCAACTCTTGGCCGGTGCCTGATTCGCCTCCTCGACAGCACTTCGGGTAAAGTCCTCCTCAAGAACTCAAACGATGAAGGCTATACGGACATCACAAAAGTATCCGCAAGGGAGATGAAGGAACTCCGCAAACGTGTGCAGATAGTCTTTCAGGACCCGTATTCCTGCCTCAACCCGAGACTCTCCGTGTGGGAGCTGATAGCCGAACCGTTAATCGTCAACAGCGTTTACAGCGACAAGAACGAAATGCGCAGGCGTATACGTTCCCTCATGGACACCGTAGGACTCGCTGAACGCCTAGAGAACAGTTACCCTCACGAGCTCGACGGAGGACGCAGACAACGAATCGGTATTGCCCGGTCCCTCGCGCTCAACCCGGAATTTATCGTACTTGATGAGCCGGTATCCGCCCTTGACGTTTGCATTCAGGCCCAGATTCTCAACCTCCTTAACGCCTTACAGAAGGAGTTCAAGTATACTTATGTGTTCATATCCCACAACTTGAGCGTAGTACGTCATGTGTCCGACAGAATCGCAGTAATGTACTTAGGGCAGATTGTCGAACTCTCCAACTACAGGGAACTTTTCACCACACCACTTCACCCATACACGCAGGCCCTACTGTCAGCGATTCCACTCGCGAAGCTGGACGTTCAGCGCGAAAGGATTATACTTGAAGGCGACGTACCGAGTCCGATAGAGCCTCCTAACGCATGCCGGTTTGCTGGCCGGTGCCGTTACGCTAAGGACCTGTGCAGGACGGCCCCTCCGGCACTGCAGGAAGTTCTTCCCGGACATTTTGCGGCATGTCATTACGCAAAGGAGAACACAGAATGTACACAACACTAGAACACTTCTTGAAGTACGTAACCTACGATACTCAGTCGGACGAGAAAGCCGGTTTGGCCGGAAAAGTCCCGAGCACCGACACCCAGTGGGAATTGGCCCGCGAGATGGAACGCGAATTGAACGAACGCGGTCTCAAGGACGTATCCGTTAGCGAGTATTGTTACGTCATGGGGACATTGCCCGCCAACACAACCCGAAAGCTCCCGGCAATCGGCTTCATCACCCACATGGACACCGCAGCCGAAGCGTCAGGCAAGAACGTTAAGGCCCGTGTGGTCAAGAACTATGACGGAGGAGATATTGTCCTCAACGAGGCCCTAAACGTCATAATGTCCCCGCGAGATTTCCCGTTCATGAAGGATTACGCGGGACATGACTTGGTGGTTACTGACGGCACGACCCTTCTCGGAGCCGACGACAAGGCAGGAATGGCGGAAGTTATGGGGGCTATTGACTGGCTGATTGAGCACCCGGAGTTCGAACACGGGGACGTTAAGGTAGCGTTCACCCCCGACGAGGAGATCAGTGAACTTGCCAGCCACTTGGACATCGAAAAGTTCGGGGCGGATTTCGCGTACACTCTCGACGGCGGGGCACTCGGTGAGGTGAGTTACGAGAACTTCAACGCAGCCAGTGCAACGCTCAAGATTCACGGCCGGTCAGTCCATCCCGGGTCAGCGAAGGGCTTAATGCTCAGTGCGGTAACTATGGGTGCGGAATTTCTCTCACTCCTCCCGCCAAGCGAGACCCCAGCGACTACGGAGAAGTACGAGGGCTACTACCACTGCCTTACGTTCAACGCCGACACTGAGAACGCGGAACTTCACTTCATCATTCGGGACCACGACATGAGCAAGTTCACTGGGCGCAAGGAGTTCTTCACGAGGTGCGTCGAGTGGATGAGGCAGAAATACGGCCCTGAACGCTTCGAGCTGGAGATTCACGACCAGTACTACAACATGCTCGAGAAGGTCAAGGACCACATGGACATCGTAGAACTTCCTGTGAGGGCAATGAAGGCGCTCGGGATTGAGCCGTACTATAAGGCCATGAGGGGCGGAACTGACGGGGCAGCTCTGTCGTGGAGGGGCCTAATCACTCCGAACATATTCATTGGAGGCCACAACTATCACGGGCGGTTTGAGTTCGTCTCTGTGCAGGTCATGGAGAAAGCTACTGAGGTAGTCCTGAAGATTCTTGAGCTCGCAGGAAAATAGAACATGTTCTATTATTCCGCAGACTGATAACGAAGCCCGCCCTCGCGATTCATGAGAGCGGGTGTAATTTTACTTCTTCAGGTTCACAGCCGAGAAGATTACCAGCAGCACAAATGCTCCAAGAATCATCGACATTCCGCCGTCAAACCCGGACCGTTCCGCAATTATCCCAGTGATTAACGGCATTAACGTACCGCCAGTGCACCCTATCGTGAATAATACTCCCATAGCCATCGGGTATTTATTCGAGAAGGGAGCCGACGACGCGTAAAGTATCGGGCTGATTCCCGACATGCACAGACCCAAACACGCAACGCTCACAGCAACAGGCACACGCCCTTCCGACAACAGCATACCTCCGAACGCAGCGCATGCCCCAAAACTCGACATGAACAATAACTTCTTCTGCTCAACGTACCTCGACACCCACGCGCAGAACAGCCGACCCGCAAGAATCACTACCCACAATAACGCTGCCATTGCCTGAGAGTAATTCATGGTCATATCCTTGTGGGTCATGTAGGTAACAAGCCAGCCGTTGACCGCAAATTCACAGCACAGGTACAGGAACATCAACGCCCCCGTCAGCATGAAGCCTTTATCCCTCAAGAACGCCAGAGATTTTCCGGACGAGGCCGCACGTTCGGGGTAATCCCTGACGCCCGCGAACAGACCCGCACAAACGCACCCGAGCACCCCCGCAACCCACAATCCGCACCGCCAGTCAATCACCCTCAGCGCAGAGAACATCAGCGGAGCAAGAATCGCGCCCCCAGCAAATGCCGCGTGGAGCATCGCCGTTGTTCTCGGCCGCCCGCCGGTCAGGAGACTCACGGAGGCCTGAGAGAACGTGATTAGGCTTCCCCGTCCCAGACCGATCAACATGCAGGCAGTGAACAGGAGGAAGGGTAACCCGCTCAGAGTCAGCAGGGACATTCCAGCACAGACACTGAGAGTCAGAATCACAGCCGCAACTCTTTGGCCGAAATACACGCAGGAGAGTCCGCAGATTATTCCGCTGGCCAAGTTGCCGAGTGAGTAGCAGGAGAGTAATGCGCCCCTCATCGAGTAATCCAGACCATAGGCCGAACTCAGGTCAGGTAGTGATGAGCCTATGGAGAGCATGACTATTCCGCAGTAGAAGAATGCGTAGAAACACGTGAAGAGCAGCCTGTTTTTGCCGCCGGACATTGAGAAATCCCCCCCGAAAATTACCCCCTCCCGCCGAAGCAAGAGGGGATTAACGTTACTCTATTACCGTCCCTGAAGGTGCACAGTTCAGCACAAAGAAGTGCGAGCCCGCTCCCCCCTCAGTGAAAATTCTGCACATCGCCTCCGAGAGTTTCCCGGCCTTCCCGTGAACTATTGCAATCATCGTCGGACCAGAACCACTAATCGCCGTAGCAACGCAGTCGGGGTGATTGGCTATCTCACTCAGGAACTTTTCTCCAGTAGTCCCCGGAAAGAGCTTGGCCCTGTGCGGCTGGTGTAACCTGTCCTCCATTCCCACACGCAGCAAGTCCCAGCGCCCCATAGCCCATGCTGCACAAAGAATGCTCGCGTGGCTCACGTTGAACACAGCATCACGGAACGGCACGCTCTCGGGGAGAATCTTCCGTGCGTCCTCAGTGTGGACCTCGAAGTCCGGGACAGCAGCAATCACGTTAAGCTCATCGGGCAGGGCAGGAAGCCTAACGTAACGCAGTGCCTCCCCGTCCCAACACGACACCGTCATTCCCCCAATACAGCACGGCACAACGTTATCCGGGTGCCCCTCAATCAGGGTCATAACGCGCAGGAGTTCGGCCTCCGGGAATTTTTCACCGGCGAGAATGTTAGCAATCATCACACCGGCAACTACAGCGGTCGACGAACTGCCCAACCCGCGGTTCAGTGGGACAGCGTTACAGCTCTCAAACGCGAAACCCTTCGGAACAACCCCCCAAATCTCGCAGGCCTTCAGGTAACTCGTTACCAGCATGTTCTTCTTCGCGTCCTTCAGGAGGTCAACACCTTCGCCCCAAATCTCGCAAGAGTACTCACCCTCCGGCAGAATCTCCTTGACCGTGAAAATGTTGTACAGGGTCAAAGCCATTCCCAGAGTGTCGAAACCTGAGCCTAGATTCGCCGTCGTAGCAGGAACTCTTAGTGAAAACGGTATCATCTGCTCTCAAGCACCCGCATCAATTCGTCAAGGGTGTCGTTGATCTCTATCGGCTTTCCGACTTGGCCCATCGCTGTATCAGGGTCCTTAAGGCCGTTGCCCGTGAGAATCATCGTTACGGTTATGCCTTCTGGGAGGCGGCCTTCACGTTTGAGCTTGAGGAGTCCCGCAAGAGGTGCGCAAGACGCAGGTTCAGCGAATACCCCGCCTTCAGCCGCAAGAATCCTTTGTGCCTCGAGAATCTGTTCGTCGGTTACCGCGTTGAACTCCCCGCCGGACTCGCTCACTGCAGCTCGGGCCAAGTGTGCGCTAACTGGGTTGCCTATGCGGATTGCTGTTGCGACGGTCTCGGGGTTGGGGCAGGGTTTGTTGTAGACGAGTGGGGCCGCACCTTCCGCCTGAAAGCCCATCATTCTCGGGAGGGACGAAATTTTTCCGAGCTTGTGATACTCGTTGTAACCCGCCCAATACGCTGAGATGTTGCCGGCGTTCCCTACGGGGATTGCGTGCCAGTCTGGAGCTTTTCCCAAAGTGTCGCAGATCTCCCAAGCTCCCGAACGCTGACCGATCAGCCTGTAGGGGTTTACGGAGTTGACCATAGCACAGCCGGTTTTGTCCGCACCCTCGCGAGCGAGTTCCAGAGCACGGTCAAAGTTGCCTTTCACGGCGATAACCTTAGCACCGTACATGAGGGCTTGGGCTAATTTCCCGAGAGCGACTTTCCCCGCAGGCAGAAGCACAAAGCACGGGATTCCCTGGCTCGCAGCATAGGCCGCAGCACTCGCACTCGTGTTGCCGGTCGACGCACAGATTACCGCGCTCTTGCCGTCCTCTAGGGCTTTGGCCACAGCTAACACCATCCCGCGGTCCTTGAACGAACCAGAAGGGTTGCAGCCCTCAAATTTCCCGTAAAGGTTAATCCCGAGCCGCTTGCTCACTCTCGGAAGGGGGATTAACGGTGTCATTCCCTCCTCAAGATTAACGTCCGGCGTTTTGTCGGTTATGGGTAAAAGTTCCCGGTAATGTCTCAATACTCCCATTGTTATTCCTCCTTGTGTGTTGTCGTAACATTATAGCGTCATTCACTGAACACTTCCCGGAATGTGTGCAGGCTCTTCTCTCCTCCCGGACGCTTCGGGGGGTAGTCGCTCACGTAGATCACGAACGCCGTAATGTCGAACTTCGTGCGGTAATCCTTGAGGGCCTCACGCCAAGCACCCGCAACGACCTCCGGGGGATTGTGGAACGCACCGCACCCGAAAGCTCCAGTGATGAGAATATCTGCTCCGTTGTGCACAGCGGAACGCATAATGTTCTTTGCGCGGGTCAAGTGCATTGCGAACAGCTCACCATCAGATACGGAGTCTCTCACGCTGCGGAAAACATGAGGGGCCGCACAAGTAATCACGTCGACCTTGAAGAACTCTTCAGGCAACAACCTTTGGGGAATCCCGTCGGAATCGTCCTTGCACACGACCACGTCAGGAGAATATATGCACGTGTCGCTTGCTGACCACCCGCAGTTCTCGTGGTGATACTCGTAGAAGCCTTTTTGCGCTGAGGCCGTGAGAAGAGTCGGGTACAGCGTGGAACTCCGGCAAATGCTCTCCTCCTGTGCGTGAGCTCCGTCCCAGACCCCCTCCGCCGGGTGTCCTTGAAGCCGCAAAACTCAGCACAGCTATTCTCTTATCGGGAAATACCGCGTGAAGTGTCATTGCCTCCCTAAGTGTCCGGCCCCTGAAGACCAACACCCTTCCTTCCTTCTTAACGTCGACGTCCTCCGCAAAGTTCACAGGGTAGACTCTCGTGCGGGCTTCGCTGTCCCGTGTTGCTGCCTTAAGCTCTGAGTCCTCGTCAATGAATCTCAGAGTGTCCTGAAAACATTCTGCCAGTTCACTTTTCTCGGTAATCGCCATGT
>JAFPZI010000172.1 GCA_017417365.1 Synergistaceae bacterium | reverse complement strand
GTCTGGGATAATTGCGGGAATGGTTTTGTCGTTTGCTCGGGCATTGGGTGAATACGGAGCTACGAGCATGGTTTCAGGGTACACTCCGGGACGAACGGCTACGGTGTCGACGACGGTCTATCAGTTGTGGAGGACGAATGACGACGTTATGGCGTTGAAGTGGGTGCTGGTGAATCTTGGGTTATCGTGTGCGGTGTTGGTTGCGCTGAACGTGATAGAGAATGAGTCTGAGCGCGGAAATCACTAAAGACTTCGGGGGGTTCGTGTTGGACGTGAAACTAGAGGCAGGTAATGAGGTGCTCGCCCTGCTGGGAGCTTCAGGGAGCGGAAAGAGCCTGACCCTCCAGACCATAGCCGGAATATTCACGCCGGACAAAGGCAGAATAATTCTCGACGGCCGGACGTTATTCGACTCACGTGAACGCATCAACCTCCCCACGCAAAAACGTCATTGCGGCCTAATGTTCCAGTCTTACGCCCTCTTCCCGAACATGACCGCAGAACAAAACCTTTTGGCCCCCGTCCACTCACTCCCAAAACCTGAACGCTCCTCACTAGCTGCCTCAATGCTCGAACTTTTCGGCCTCTCGGAAGTCAGGAAGCACTACCCTTCCCAACTCTCAGGAGGCCAGAGACAACGAACAGCCTTAGCCCGAATGCTCTTGGCCAAGCCCGGAATAATCATGCTGGATGAACCGTTCAGCGCGCTCGACCAGCACATAAGGCAGGACACAGAAGGCTATTTGCTCGAGGTCTTCAGGAATTTCGGAGGGACTGTGATTCTTGTGAGCCACGACAGCGGAGAGGTCTTCAGGCTTGCGGACAGGGTAGCGGTGATTAATGACGGCAGGATAGAGGCCTGTGGGACGAAGCACGAAATCTTCACCTCACCTCCCACGAGAACAGCAGCAATTCTCACGGGGTGCAGGAACATATCACGTGCAGAACGTTCGGAGACCAACGAAATTTTTGCGTCCGACTGGGGAATCACTCTTAGGCTGCCGTTGAGGGAGGGTGTGAAGTTCGTCGGGGTACGCTCACGGGACATACGGCCAAGTTCTGACTGTGAGGGGCAAAACGTATTCAGGTGCACCGTTGCCGGAGTGGTTGAGGACACAGCATCATTCACGGTTACGCTGAGGCCGGAGGGTACTTGCGGGAGTCTTTGCATGGACATTCCCAAAGACCAATGGGCGGTAATATCTTCCGACAGCATGAATATATACTTGCCGGAAAAATCTATCTTGCAGCTTAAGGAGTGAAATTCATTGAGGAAAGTTAGAGTTGAGGACGCTGAAGGCCTCACACTATGCCACGACTTGACGGAAATGCGCAACGGCTTCAAGGGCCCGGCGTTCAGACGAGGACACGTAATCACTAAGGACGACATCCCCAGAATGCTCGACATCGGCAAAGGCCACGTGTTCATCTGGGAGGACAACGCCGGCGAGATTCACGAGGAGGACGCGGCCAAGAGACTCGCGGCAATCCTGAAGGTTCAAGGCACCCACGAACAGGGACCCTCTGAGGGAAAAATTCTGCTAATCTCCGACATTCAAGGAATGCTCAGAGTCAACACGAGCCTTCTACGAGAACTCAACAGCATTGACGATATTACCGTGTGCACCCTCCCCGACCATTACCCAGTGAGTCCCGGAATGCGTGTGGCCTCAATGCGAATTGTCCCGCTGGTTACTCAGGAGAGCAGGATAGTCCGTGCTGAAGAGTTATGCAGGGGCAAAAGAGTTCTCGACCTCCTGCCCTACAAGGCACTTACTGCGGGAATAATCATCACTGGTGCGGAAATCTATCACGGAAGGATTACCGACATGTTTGAGCCGGTGTGCAGGGAAAAACTCAAGGCCTACCCGGGAAAAATCGCGGGCGTTCGAATCTGCGACGATGACCCCGAAATGCTGATAGAGTCCGCAAGAGAAATGCTCACACTTGGTGCCGACTTCCTGATCTTCTCCGGCGGAATGTCCGTAGACCCCGACGACGTTACCCCCTCAGCAATCCGTGAGCTTGGGTGCGAAATCGTCAGCTACGGAGTCCCATCACAGCCAGGGAACATGACTCTAGTTGCTTATCTCGGGGATTTGCCGGTTCTCGGTGTGCCTGGTGCGGCTATCACTATGCCCGTAACGGTGTTTGATGTCCTCTTGCCGCAAATCTTTACCGGCCTGCGAATCACTAAGGACGACCTGATTCGCTTGGGCGACGGCGGACTCTGCCAGCAATGCAAGACCTGCCATTACCCTAATTGCACGTTCGGAAAGTACTAATGCTAGACCTTCACGGCAGAAAGATTAACTACTTGAGGCTGTCCGTTACTGAGGCCTGCAACATGAAGTGCCGTTATTGCGTTCCCTCAAGGCCCGGCAAAGTTCACACTGACACCCTCACCGCCGAACAGATAGCGCAGATTGTCCGCGTAATGGCATCAATCGGCATCGACAAGGTCAGACTTACGGGAGGTGAACCACTTCTCAGGCCCGACATTGTCCCGATATGCTCGGCTCTGTCTGGTCTCGTTAAGGAACTGTGCATTACCACTAACGGAACTCTTCTGGGAGATTTGGCCGTCAGCCTCAAGAGTGCAGGAGTGAGGGGCGTGAACATCAGCCTAGACACTTTGAGCCCTGAGAAGTACCGAGTGATTACCGGCACAGACCTTCACGGAGAAGCCATGAGGGGAATAGATTCGGCATTGTCTGCGGGGTTCGAGAGCGTAAAGATTAATGCTGTCCTCATGAGGGGTGTAAATGATGGCGAGATTCCCGGACTCGTTGGGCTTGCGTATGATTTGCCGGTTGACGTGAGATTCATTGAGGCAATG
>JAFPZI010000171.1 GCA_017417365.1 Synergistaceae bacterium | reverse complement strand
GGTTAGGTCTTCCTGCCCAAGTTCCGTTACTCTTCGCTACAATTTTTGCGGCCCTCGTTGGTGCACTCTATCTTAAGCGTACATGGTCCGAGCTCGAAACAGGTATGGCCGGAGCTATTCAGGTCTCCATTCAGGCAATAGTGATTCTCGTGCTTGTGGGGTGTCTTGTCGGCTCGTGGATTCAGAGCGGGGTCGTCGCAACGATGATCTATTACGGCCTCGAAGTCATGACCCCGAGATATTTTTATCTGGCCACGTTAATCATCAGCGTAGTTGTTGCCATAGCTACTGGCTGCTGCTGGACCACGAGTTCAACCGTCGGAGTTGCGCTGATCGGAATCAGTGCGGGGCTGGGCCTTCCTCTGCCGATAACTGCGGGGTTCGTTATCTCGGGAGCGTACTTCGGCGACAAAGTCTCTCCGCTGTCCGACACGACCAACTTGGCACCTGCTGTGGCCGGAAGCGAATTATTCGAACATGTTCGGGCCATGATGTGGTCAACGATCCCGACTCTTCTCATCACTGCGGTAATCGCGTTCATGATGGGGAGTTCTGCGCAGGGATCCGACGGGGGACGTATTGCGCTGATTCAGAGCATGATGCGCGCGGAGTTCAACATATCTCTGTGGGCGTTCATTCCGCCTCTGACGATAATCGTAATGGCCTTCATGAAGATTCCAGCAATCCCCGGAATAGTCGCAGGCATAACCGCAAGCCTAATCCTGACTCTGGTGCGGGGTTCGGGAGCACACGAGGCACTTGAAGTTCTGTTCTCCGGGTACGTTCCCGCACACTTGGGGGCGTTCGCTGAGGCAGCAACACCTGAGGCTATGGCGGAAATCACCGGCAAATTCTCTCAGGCGTTTACCGCAGGGAGTCCTGCACTGAGCGTTACTGCTGACGTGTTCGCAAAAGTCGGGGGGCTATTGACACAGCTATTCACTCGCGGAGGAATGACCTCGATGCTTGAGACCATATGCCTAATCGTAGTAGCTTTGTCTCTCGGCGGAATAATGGAGGTCTGCGGGTTCCTTGACGTGATTCTTGATGCCCTGATGCGCCACGTTAAGAGCGTTACCGGTATGATTGGGTCTGTGCTTGCGTCGGCGTTCTTGGCTAATGTGTTCCTGAGTGAGCAATACTTGTCGATAATCGTCCCGGGCAGAATGTTCAAGAGGGCATTTGACGAGAGGACTTGGCCGAACGGGAAGAAGCTCGCTCCCGTAATGTTGTCGCGCTCACTCGAGGACTCCGGCACAATGACGAGCGTATTAGTCCCGTGGAACACCTGCGGGGTGTACGTGAGTTCGGTGCTGGGAGTTGCGACGCTGGACTACCTGCCGTACTGCTTCACGAACTGGCTGAACCCGTTTGTTGCTCTGGCAATGACGGCGTTAGGTCTGGGTATTGTCTGGAAGAATGAGGAGCCTGCAACGGGAGAAGTCTTTATCCCCGACACTGCGGCAATAGCTGAGTAGGAAAAGTTATCCCCCAGTCGAGAAGGCCGGGGGAATTTTTGTGCTTATCGTCTGAGTATGAACACGAGAGCAAGGACAGCCGCCGAAATTCCCGCACCAATCCCCAAACCAGAATTGCACCCAGCCAGCAGGAGAGTGATAATCAGCTTGGCCAAGTAGAAGCTGAAGGGTTTACCTGCTTCAAGCAGTCCCACTAACAAGAACTCTTTGACCCCGAAGGAGTCCATTTTTTCGCCGGTGAGAGAGAATATTTCCCAAGTGCTAACAAGTCCGCTGATGAATGACGCTCTCATTTGGCCGTCCCCCAAGTCTGAGTCGTTGAGTGCGTAAACCTTCACCCCGCTTACGTCAGTGCTGCGGACCAGCTCGAACTCCTCATCAGTGAGAGTTATGGGAACAACATACCTGCCTCTTTCGTCGACGCTGACCGTCGGGAGGTTGATGATAATTTCGTGGTCGTCGCTCTTGACGAAGGTCCTCATTGCGTCTGTGGGTTCGACAGGGAGGCCGATATTCGCGCGGGTGAGATACTTCAAGTCCTCAAGGTGTATCCCTAATGTGTCCGCGATTCTTTGAGCTGCGTCCGGGCCAAGACGGTACAGCGGGTCATCCTCCTCAACGTAACGCCCCCGGACTACCGTAATGATTCCCGTGTTGACGTATTCGGGCCTGAAGGACAGTGCGATATAGACCCTTCTGTTCTCTGGGACGTACTCGACGCGTGAAAGATTATCATCAAGGACTATGAACGCGGCCAAGTAAGATTTGTTCTCGTCGAAGACTGACTCTTTTGTGCCTGTGTCAACCTCGAAGCCGTGCACGGAAATCTGTTCTCCCGGCTTAACGTCATTGCTGAAGGTGCAGCGGATAATGTACCTGTCCTCCTGAGTGCCGTTTTGCGTCAAGGGCAGGACGACTCCGCCGTATTCGCCTGAGCGTGAGAGGTTGTAGAGGTCTACGGGCATGACGTTCCAGGTTTTGTTGAGGGAAATATCCGCGAATGAGTGGACCCTGTCGGCGCTGACTTTGGCAATATCGGCTACGGTGTTCACGAGTTCTTGAGTGAGCGCAAAATTTGTGGAGTAAGTCCCGGAAATCGTGTAGTTCTCGTAGGGAATTGGCAGGGTGTAGTCTGAGGTTCTGACTTGAGCGTGTGAACACGAGGCCGCCAGAATGAGTGAGAGCGTGAGGAGTGCCTTCTTCCTTCTGCACAGTGCGAGAATTACGACGGCCAGCGTGAAGGCTCCGAGACCTGAATCACAACCTCCGATGCTTGATGCAGTAATGGGAGTGTGTGGTGATAG
>JAFPZI010000170.1 GCA_017417365.1 Synergistaceae bacterium | reverse complement strand
TCCGCAGGCATCATCCCCTTAGAGTCCCGCACACTCTCAGGAACATAGAGACTCCCCGTCCCCGTCCCCTCAGTCAGGATTGCCTGAAGACTCCCGCGAGGCGACTCCCTCAAGTAGTCAGCATAGACCATCCGCCCTAAGTCCTCGCTGTTGGCAGTCGGCACCAACGGCACAACATGTTCACCAACTCTCCGCCATTCCCCGACAACTTCAGGCAGTTCGAGCGCAACGGCAGTACTCACCATCACCCACAGAATGACTAACACACCGAAAACTTTACGCATAGTTCTTGACCTCCGAGAGCCATAATTTTCTTACGCCTGAGAGAAATTCATCATAGGCACCGCTGGCGAAATCAGGGAACGTGTAATCAAAAGTCTGCCACTTCCTGAACCTGTACCTCATAGTAACCTCCGCAAAAATTCCGTCCCTCAAGTAAATTCTGTGGGCGTGGTCCTTCGTCGACGCAAGCACAAGCCTCGCCCCGTCAACATATCCCGGGTCAATGTTCACTGCTCTAACCGGCTGGCGGCTCATGGCCTCGACAGCTATAGCCTCGTGTTTCCAGTCAGCGAGTCCTTCGGGGTTCACCAGGCCGGGAAAACACACGAACGCCCTCGACAAGTTCGGAGCTATCTCGTGGTAGTAGTCGGTCTTGTCGAAAGGTACTGGACTGCTCAGGATTTCGGGGGCCCCCCAAATTTCCGTGAGCCTGTCGACGCTCCAACGCAGCAACTCTTCATCAGGGAACAATATCCCCGCAATACGTTTGACTCTGGGTATCATCACTAAAAGTATTCTCCTTCGTGGCCTCTGGATTGACCTGCGGCTAAGAGTGCCATTGCCTGAGGGCCGATATTCGTGATTACGTCGTCGGGCCTGCGGATGATTTCGGGCTGTGGTTCTTGCTGAGGCTCTGGAGGTTCGGGAGGCTCTGGAGGTTCTGTAGGCTCACTCTTGGGCTGAGGGTCTTTCTGTCTTCGGGGCATCTCAACACTAAGATAGCCCTGAAGCTGCCCCTGCCACTCACAAGCTCGGAAAGCCTTACCCTTGCCTTCAGGAGGATTGTTGAGCCTCTGCCACTTACCGCCCTGAGCTTCTATCTCTCTCACCCAAGCCTGACCAACTGCCGCCCACCACGTGATGTCCTGAGCGTCCGTCAAGTCCTCCGTGCAGTCGTCAACCGTGAAGATTCCCGGCCGTAACTTCCTGAACGCGATAAACCTAGTGCCGTTGAGACCGTCAAGCCTCACGATAAATTCATCTCTGTCGGGGAGTTCCTGAGCGTTGAGCTTCTCGAGGCCGTAACCGAACATGCTTATTGCGGTATCGTTGAGCCTTAGCACCCCGCGTGAGGACAGCGCAAAAGGTACGGGAGCGTTCCACCACTCGGGGAATTGGGGTTCGTCGGGGTATAGTGCGGTCTCTAGGCTGCCGGTGAATGACCCTGTGTTGCTGACGTAAAGCGCGCGCAAGTCTTGAGGGTACTCTATGGACTCGGGGTTGATGGGCTGAATTATTCCTCTTTCGGCCAATTGCGGGAGGGTCTTAATCATCGCATCGGCACACCCGCGCTCAACCAGAAAGACCAACTGCCCCTTGTTGAGCACGATAACTTCACCGACGCTGGGAATGTAGACCGCGTATTCAGCCGCAGAACTGAAGAGAGTACGGAGGAAGACTAACAGCGTTGACTCTGGCGTGAGTGAGGGGAAATTTTCAGGCGTGTTCACTGCTGGTCATTAGTGCGGAGGCGAAATCTTCGGGGCTGAAAGTGTCGAGGTCATCAGGACCTTCACCGAGCCCGATATACCTGACTGGCACGCGTAACTTTCGGGCAATCGAGATAACTACGCCCCCTTTGGCAGTGTTGTCGTACTTGGTGAGGATTATTGACGACACTGGAATTATGCTGTTGAACGTCTCCGCCTGAGCGACAGAGTTTTGGCCGAGCACAGCATCAAGGACTAGCACCGTCTCGAGCCTATCCTCTCCTGCCTCACGCAGCAGCACCCTGTGAATCTTTCGCAGTTCCTCCATGAGGTTGTGTTTGTCGTGGAGCCTTCCTGCTGTGTCGACGATTAGGACATCGGCCCGTGAACTCTCTGCGGCCTTCCACGAATCGAAAGCTACGGCGGCCGGGTCGCTCCCCTGGCCCTGAGCTATTACCCTGACTCCCGAACGTTCTCCCCAAATCTTGAGCTGTTCGACTGCGGCGGCCCTGAAGGTGTCTGCGGCTGAGAGGATTACGGTTTTTCCCTGACGCTTGAACATCATCGCCAGCTTTCCGGCACTCGTGGTCTTTCCGCTTCCGTTCACGCCGATCATGAGGAGGACTAGGGGTTTGTTAGTGAGTGAGAAGCCCTGCCCCATTCCCGGAACAGAATTAAGTTCGTCGGTAATCCTGCGGGTGAAGATCTCCCGTAATTGTTCGGGAGTCTTTACGGCTTTGTTCTTGGCCTCGCGCTTTAGGGTGTCAATAATCTCTTCAGCGAAATCGAGGCCGGTATCACCCATGATTAATTGTTCCTCCAAGTTGTCCCAGAACTCAGGCTCAAACTTTGAGGACGAGAATAACCTAGCGATACTTCCGCTCCACTTTTCGCGAACACCCTTTAGGCGTTCACGTAACTTTGCGAATAATGCCATTGCTAATCACCTTCCCGGGGTCCTGCGCATGAATATGAACTCGTAGCCGTATTGCCCCGTAGTGCTGTCCTGAGTGCGCCTTGAGCCGACTACCTGCCAGCCTTCACGTCCTCTTGCGGCCATGCGTTCGGTGATGTTGGGGTCGAGGATGAAGTCTATTGCGTAATCGTATGAGGGATTGACCTGCTCCGCTGTTCCTGTGAGAGCTCCGGGGCTGCCTGAACTGAGCATTAATGCCGTGAGGGTGTCCGACAACTGGTGGAGCTTCCAGACACCGAAGGCCATAACGCCAAGCAACAGAATCAGGAGCAAGGGAGTGAGTATTCCGCCGCCCCCGCTTCTGGCTGAAGACTTTTTAGCTGGAGCTGGAGCTGAGTCGTGAGAAGTTCCGTCTTTCTTGGCCTTAAGTTTTTCGCGTATACCCATAGTTTTCTTCCTCTCTGATTCTTCTGTTGGTGCAGGCTGCGGGAATGATTCGGTCTCTGGTTCGTCGTGAGTGATGATTGAGGCGGCTTCACCGAGTTCACCTAGTGAGGACATGAAGTCTTCGCTGTCGTCGTCAAAGCTGGGTGCTGCGTCGTGAGCGTCGTTGATGTCGTCTTGGTCTAATAAAGTCTGGTCGGGCATGTTGTCTCTGAGTTGTGCCTCCTCCTGCTGAGTATCTATGTCGGGTTCCGGCGCGTCAATTAGGCCGGATTCGTTGGTGTCTTGTTCGTCGTTCTGCCTCTGAGCGAATGCCGCGAGTTCTTGAGCGAGTCTGTCCTGAGCGGTCAAGTGTTCGGGTTCGGGAGCTGGCTCGGGAGTTGGTTCGGGCTCGGGGTCGGGGTCTGGTTGTGGTGCTGGTAATGGCTCCGGCTCGGGTTCGGGCTCGGGTAATGGTTCCGGCTCTGGGGCTGGTACGGGTACGGGTACGGGTTCAGGTTCTTCGTCGTCGGAGTCGAAATCCGGGATGCTGAACGGGTCAAGCATTTCGTCAGACTCTGGCTCGGTATCCGGCTCCTGCTCTGGCTCCGGCTCATCTGGTGCAATGATGCTGGAGATTTCGTCGAGGCCTGAGAAGTCCGGAAGGAAGGGTTGATCTTCCTGTTCTTGTGAATCTTCCTCGAGGCCGATTTCGTCAAAAGTCGGTGTCGGGTCAGGAATGGGCATTTCGTCGAAGGGGTTAATGTCCTGCTCGAAGTCCTGATTAGCCTGGTCCTGAGCTGCCTCAATTGGGGATTCCGACATGGCTTGAGCGATATTGGCGATTAGTTTGCCCTCTGCGGACTGCTGAGAAGGGTCTGACGCTAGCAAGTCTTCAGGCAGTCTGTAGGGAGCTGGTGAGTCGTTTGTGTCGAGTGTTAGTGGGTTGCCGGTCATGGCTTCTGCGATGTCTGCCATGAGTTTGTCCTCAGCGGTCTTAGTGGACTCGGGCATGGTAACTGTAACTGGAGCGGGCTGGGTTTCCGGGTCGACAGGTTCGGGTTCTGTGTGATGGACGATCTGCGGGAGGTCAGAGTCGACGTTGAGGGTAATATCGGCGATTGGTGAGAAGTCTTCTGGGTCTTCTGCGAAGTCATCAATGTTGTCGTCGAGTTCGGAGATGTCTGGTGTATTGTCGTCGTCTGCGCTGATGACGGGAATATCGGGGAGGTCTTGTGATTGTTCTGCCTCGATGACGGGAATATCTGGGAGGCCGTCTAGTTCTTCGTCAATGATTTCGTCAGGTTCGTCGACGAGTTCAACGGGGATGAGTGGGGAGTCGTCTTCCTGTTCGTGGTCTGGTGCGTCCGTGTGTGGTTCGGGAACGTCAACGCTGGGTGAGTCCTCCGTGTGTGGCTCTGCAACGTCAAGCGTGGGTGCGTCCGTGTGAGGTTCCGTAACGTCAACTGTGGGTGCGTCCTCTGTGTGTTGTTCCTGAACATCAACGGCGGGTGTGTCTTCCGTGTGTTGTTCCTGAACGTCAACGCTTGGTGCGTCCTCGTGTGGCTCGGTAACGTCAACGGCGGGTGCGTCCGTGTGGGGTTCCTCAACGTCAATGCTGGGTGCGTCCGTGTGTTGTTCCTGAACGTCAAGGCTGGGTGTGTACGTGTGTTGTTCCTGAACGTCAACTGCCGGTGAGTCCGTGTGAGGTTCCGTAACGTCAACTGTGGGTGCGTCCGTGTGGGGCTCTGCAACGTCAACAGCGGGTGCGTTTGTGTGTGGTTCTGCAACGTCAACTGTCGGCGTGTCCGTGTGGCGCTCTGCAACGTCAACAGCGGGTGCGTCCGTGTGGGATTCGGTAACGTCAACTGTCGGCGTGTCCGTGTGGGATTCGGTAACGTCAACACTGGGTGCGTCCGTGTGTGGCTCTGCAACGTCAACTGTGGGTGCGTCCGTGCGTGGTTCTGCAACGTCAACGGCGGGTGTGTCCGTGCGTGGTTCTGCAACGTCAACAGCGGGTGAGTCCGTGTGTGGTTCTGCAACGTCAACAGCGGGTGCGTTTGTGTGTTGTTCCTGAACGTCAAGGCTGGGTGTGTACGTGTG
>JAFPZI010000169.1 GCA_017417365.1 Synergistaceae bacterium | reverse complement strand
CGCATGCCCCCCCCCCCGTAAGTATTTTTGCGCAAATTCATCATCGTAATGCAGCGGATTTCTGTCTCCCGTGAGTTCCCTGAAGCTGTCCTCAAGTTCTGGCGTTATCTTGACGGAAAAACTCTCCTGCATTCCCGAATAAATATCCTTCAGGCTGTAATCATTCATCGCATAGCCTCCGTAATAGATTCGTATATTGATTTGGCATCGAGCCCGTTCTCCGCCCTGACACGCTCAAGAGTCCCGTAGCCGGCCGCAAACTTGTCTGCAAGTCCGATCCTCCGCAGTCTTGGCCCGCCCTTCTCAGCGATAACCTCAGACAGAATCCCGCCAAGCCCCCCGTGAATGCTGTGCTCCTCAACGGATACCACAAGACCCGCACCCTTCACTGCCTCAAGGAACGCACCAGAGTCGAACGGCTTCAACCTCCAGACATTGACCAGCCCGGCATCAACTCCGCTTTCACGCAGGAGATTCACGGCCTCATACGCTTCGGCGAGAATGCTTCCGGTCGAGAACACAACGACTTCACGCCCCGTGATAACCTCATCGAGTCCCGAAATGCTTGGCGTGTACGATTCCCCGAAGAACTCGCGCTCGTTGTTCATGCCGATTCGTACGTAGACGGGGCCGGGAGTCTCGTAAGCTGTGCGGACAGATTCGGCAGTCTGTGCGGGAGTCGCAGGGGACAACAGGGTCAGGTTCGGGAGGGAACGCAGAACCGAAATATCCTCTGTTGTGTGGTGGGAAGGTCCGAGTGTGCTCACAGATAAACCGCAGCCCATTCCAGCCATCTTCACGCTGATATTCTGGAAGCAAATATCGTTGCGAATGAACTCAAACGCTCTGTGTACGAGAAATGAACCATACGTGAACACAAACGGTATCTTTCCAGCTATGGCCATCCCTGCCGCCGCACCAGTCATGAGCTGTTCACTTATCCCAAAGTTGTACATCTGGCCCGGAAAATTCCGCCTGAACATCTCATCAAACCCCGTCCCGCTGTCGGCTATCAGGTGAAGAATATTCTTGTCCTTCTCCGCAAGCTCCATCAATGCGCTCATGTACGCTCTCTGCATGTCAATTCATCTCCTCCTGTGTCAGGCCAAGTTCTGCCGCAAAAATCTTGGACTCTTTCCTGTTCGGCATCCTGAAGTGCCACAAAGGATTATTCTCCATGAGCGAGACACCCTTACCCTTGACCGTGTGAGCGATAACCAGACGAGGAAGCCCCGTAACGTTCCCGGTGCTCAGGACTCGTTCAAGTTCATCGACGTTGTGGCCGTCAACCTCATCGACACTCCAGCCGAAAGCCTCAAACTTCCTCCGCCACTCCACAAAGCTGATAGTCTCCTCAACAGTGCACATTTTCTGGAGGCCGTTGCAGTCAAGGATCATCACGAGATTATCCAGCCCGAAAGCCCGCGCAGAAATCACGCCCTCCCAGACGCTGCCCTCCTGAAGTTCACCGTCCCCGACGAGCACAAATGTACGTGCAGGTATTGCGTCCATCTTCTGAGCTAAGGCCATGCCGATACCTGCGGGGAGGCCGTGCCCGAGTGAGCCGGTGGAGGTCTCTATACCCTTGAGGTCCCTGCGGCTTGGTTCTCCGCCGAGTTCGGTGCGGGGCTGGAGGTAGGTAGCGAGTTTTTCGGGTGTCAAGTATCCTGCGCGGCACATCACTGTGTAGAGAGCTAAGCCGGCATGACCCTTTGAGAGTATGAGCCTGTCTCGTTCGGGCATGTCGGGATTCTCTGGGTCAAAGTTCATGACGTGCCGGATATAGAGTGTGTAGAGTATCTCCAAGCACGAGAAGCATGAAGCGAGGTGTGAAGTTCCACCTTTGCGGGCCGTCAAGAAAATTTGCCTGCGTAAATCCTTCAGTTCGTCATCATAATTCAGCAAAATTTACCTCCTTATCCGAATCCAATCCCAATCCGCCGGAGAATGGGAGCATATCTATCTGTCTGGTCTCCTCATCAGTCAGGGAAAAATAGAACACGTTCGATTTTTCGCGTATGTGTTCGGGGTTTGAGGACCTCGTGATGGCATCTGCACCTTTGTCGAGGACCCACCGAATACAGACCTGCGCGGGAGTTTTTCCGTGAGAGGCGGCTATGCTCTTCAGGACAGGACTGCTTAGAATCTCGCCGCTGCCTAAGGGGCTGTGTGCCTGCACCCGGATTCCGTGTTCATGGCAGTAACTCAGGGTCTCAATCGGCAGGAAGCCCGGGTGAAGTTCGATCTGGTTAATCTGCGGCCAAGTTCCTGAAGACTTCATGAGGCTGTCTATGTGGTGGGGCTTGAAGTTCGACACCCCGATAGAGCGCGCTAATCCTTCACTCTGCAAGTCCTCAAGGCCCGCCCAAGTCTCAGAGTTAATCCGTTCCCAGTCTTGAGACGTTGCGGCTGATTCCGGCCAGTGGATCAGGTATGCGTCAAAGTAGTCGAGTTTTAGCTTGTGGAGGGACTTCTTGCATGCCTCGACGGACTGAGCTCGTCCCATACTGTTGCGCCACAATTTGCCCTGAATGAACAGTTCTTCACGCTTCACAGGGAGTTCACGAAGAATTTTCCCTATAGATATTTCGTTGCAATAGACCGCCGCAGTATCTATCATCCTGTAACCTGCCTCAACAGCCGCGAGAAGTGCTGCCCTGAGAATTGTTCTGTCGATAATTTTCCATGTTCCAAAACCTATAAGTTCAGTAGTTCTACTGT
>JAFPZI010000168.1 GCA_017417365.1 Synergistaceae bacterium | reverse complement strand
TAATAAAGTACCTTCCCCCCGAGAAAATCATTGTTCAGGAGGAGACGGACTCAGTGCCGGAAGAATCTCACGAGGCTTCCGAGCTTGAGGAGTTCTACTCACGCACTGAGGGGCTGAGTTATTCTGAAGCAATCAAGAACTGTGCGACTGAAGAGATTCTCGCTAAGACCCTCCAGCAGTTCTACAACTCGATAGCGAATAACTTACGGGACATTGAGAGGTTCTTCACGGAACATGACATCAAGAACTACACGATAAAGGTCCACGCCCTCAAGAGTTCTGCGAGGCTCATCGGTGCTCAGGAGCTTTCCGGGATGGCGGCACACCTTGAGGACTGCGGGAACAACGAGGACATTGACGAGATTGCCGGGCTGACTCCGTTATTGCTCGACAGGTACAGGGAGTACTTAGACAAACTTGCCCCCCTCTACAAGCAGGACGACAGCGCGGAGTTAATCACCCCCGAGAGGCTCCACGAGGCCTATGAGGCTATCAAGGAATTTGCGTCAATGTTCGACAGTGATTCTATAGACGGAGTAATATCCATGCTCAGAGAGTACAGAATCCCGGAATCGGAATCGGAACGCTTCAACGTGATAGCGTCGTGTGCGGATTCTGCGGACTGGAACGGCTTAGAGGAAGCATTGAAGACTATATAGGAGAGGTTATACATGAAGGGAAAAATATTGTACGTCAGCGACCGGCCCTCAATGGGTGCGGATATGCTGATGAAGAATCTCGGCGATACTTTCGAGGTATTGCGGGCACGTTCAAGCGACGAGGTCAACCACGTACCAGAAATAGTGTTTGTGAATTTGGCGGGCCTCGAGAGTCCTGAACACCTCAAGAGATTTAGTGAGAGCAAGATATTTCTGTTGGGGACACAGGCGGAACTTGACGGATCAGAGATTGCCTGCTCGGGAAAATTTGTGAGGCCGTTCAACGCTAAAGAAGTTCGGGAACATTTGCTGGGGCTCTCACAGGCACCTGCGGAGGAACAGAAGACGATTTTGCTGGTGGATGATGACGCTGTGATGATTAGGACATTACGTGAGGGACTGAGCACGAGCTACAAAGTTATTCCCGCAAATTCTGGGGTGAACGCGCTGAAGATTCTTGAGCGGACGAGGCCGGACTTGATTCTGCTGGACTACGAGATGCCGGAGATGACTGGGCCGGAAGTTCTTGCTACTCTGAGGGCTAAGGACGGGACGAAGGATATACCTGTGATGTTCCTGACGGCCAAGAATGATTTGGGGAGTATATCGCTGATTGAGGCACTGAAACCCGACGGGCACATGCTGAAGACGTTACCCCTGCGTGAGATTAAGGGAATAATCCAGAAATTCTTTGACGGCTCCATCAGGGAGAAGGGCTAACCTCCTCCCTGCAGCTCGGTCTATTTGTCAAAGTGGACATCGACTTGCGGATACGGTATCTCTATCCCCTCAAGCCTGAACAGTGCGTAAATCCTGCGCTTGATATTGTTCGCAACAGCCAAAGGCTCATGCGGCGGCCTGTATAAGTTGAGATCAATCCAATAGTAAACGCTGAAGTTTATTGAACTGTCGCCAAAGTTCTTCAGCTCAACGAAAGGCGCAGGTTTCTTCAGAATATCCGGCTGAGTCTTCACGATATAGGTCAATACTTCTTCTGCCTTCTTCACGTTCGATGTGTATGAAATCCCTACGTCCACACTCTCGCGTTTCCTGAAATCTACCCTCGTCCAGTTCGTTACTTCATTCTCGAGAAAATACTTGTTCGGCAGTATCACGTCCGAGTCGTCCCACGTCTTTATAGTGGTCGCCCGTGAACCTATATCTATGACCATGCCCTGAGTCCCAAGAATGTCTATTATGTCGTGAATCTTGAAGGGTCTGCTGAATATCAGGATAAAGCCGCTGATGAGATTGTTGAAGATGTCCTGCATTCCAAAGCCTATACCGAGCACAAAAGCTCCGCCCATGAACGCAAACGCCGTCAGGGGAATCTTCACGATGTTCAGTGCAGTAAGTGCCAAACTTACCCACAACACGTAGAACACGATACGCTGTATGGCATCTATAGCCGTCATTTTGCGATTAACGCGCTTGATGATACGGCTCCGTACCCATTTGCTGCCCAGTGAACTCACGAAGAAACTCGACAGGAATACAAGTATCGATATGATTAATTTTCCGACTGTAACGTTATATCCTGCTGAACCTTGCCATAACTGAATGTTAAAGAATGCCATCACAGTTTCGTAGCTGAGGCTGCCGACTTCTTCAGCTATACGCAGTGTGTCAAGACGGCTGTCTGCTTCATAGTAGAGTCTGCGCTGAAGGAGCATGGCGTTGGGGATGACTGCTTCATAGCGGTTGAAGATCTCGGATACTGTTAAGCGGTTCACTTCAGCCGCCCTGATGAAGAGCTGCCTGACATCATCGGAGAGTCCCGCTGTATCTGCCTTGAGGAGAATATCATCTATATTCCTGAGAAATGCACTCTCCATAGCCCTGAAGCCGTTTAGCTGCTGCTGTAGTTCCTCCATCCTCGAGCCTGCTTCATTGCGGAGCGTCCAGATCTTCACGCCGTTCAATTCGTCGTTGAACAAACTGTACCTGTTCCGCCACGTTGTAATGGCTTCACGCCTGAACGCTATCTCGTCATGGATCAGTGAGACTCTGTACTGCCAGTAGCTTGCTTCTGCGCTCCTGAGCATGTATTCCGCCGAAGCCTTAGTGAGTGCATCTGCTCCCTCAGGGCCTAAGGCTGACTTTGCGAGTATGAGCGATTCGTTTGCCCTGTTCAGGCTGTCCCCTATACTGTCCATTTGCCCGAGCAAAGATTTTATGCCCTGCTCTTGGTGCTCAATGTTTCGGGTGAGTATTTCCTGAGAGAACACTAGATTTTTCTGCATATAGTCGAGCCTTTTTCTGAGACGGAGCATTAGTGATACATTGGCATCGAAGACCCTTTTCTGATTCATTAACTGAAGACGGGAGACTGCTGCGTTCATCCGGGCCTTTTCTGCTTCTAGCATGTTAACGCGGTGGAGGAAGGCAGATTCATTGTCGTCTTGTGATGTATATCTCTGTTCTTCTGCTGCCGAGATGTCAGAGAGGCATGAACGAAGGGTATTTATTTCGCCCTGAATATAGAAAAACTGTATATCAACTATGCGTGATACTCTTGTGATTTCCTTGACGAGGGCATCACTCATATTCACGTCGGGAGATTTGAGCATTGGCAGCAAAGACACATCTTCAGAGATATAGCCGATAACTTCCTGATTCACCCCATGAATCAGGCTGTTGTAGGATGAATATGCGATGATGACTTCGCTAAGAGCATGTCTGTAGCGTTCTCCCTGTTCGTGAGAGTATCCCCAAGCGGCCATGTTTGAGGGTAGGGCGGCCTCTAGGGCGGTAAGTTCGCTGATGCGCTGGGAGATGTCGGAACTTGTGAGGCGTAATCCGGTGAGTTGTTCGTCGGCGGGCTTCATCGCCTGTGATATGTCGGAGGTGATTTGGGAGTGCATAAGTTCGATACGCTCTGAGGGCATATCCCTAGTTTCGACGGCAGCAGCAAGTTTAGTGAGAAGTGCGAGGATTAGAATCGCGGACAGAAAGATTTTCTTCATTTATGGTGCAAACTCCTTCTACAGAATGTCATAATTTGTCTCCAATGTGAAAGCGTGGGATTAATTTTGCGGCTGTAAGTCTCGGGACAATTCTTCCAGCTGGGCCTCCGCGTCGGCGTATCCTTGTTCGGCGGCTTTTCTGAACCAATCCATAGCTTGGGCGTAATCCTGTTCCACGCCTTCACCATCACGATACATGAGACCTATATTACATTGCGCGGGGGCATCTCCTTGCTCGGCGGCTTTCTTAAACCATTCCATAGCTTGGACGTAGTCCTGCTCCACTCCTAAGCCTTGATAGTAGAGGAAACCAATATCATTTTGTGCCGCAGCGTGTCCTTGTTCAGCAGCTTTTCTGAACCAATCCATAGCTTGGGCGTAATCCTGTTCCACGCCTTCACCATCACGATACATGAGACCTATAATACATTGTGCGGCGATGTCTCCTTGATCGGCAGCTTTCTTGAACCACTCCATAGCTTGGACGTAGTCCTGCTCCACTCCTAAGCCTTGATGGTACATGTCGCCTATAATACCTTGTGCGAGGGCGTATCCTTGTTCAGCGGCTTTCTTAAACCACTCCATAGCTTGACTGTAATCTTGTTCCACTCCTTCTCCTCTACGATACATGATACCTATAGAATATTGTGCGTTGGCGTATCCTTGTTCAGCGGCTTTCTTGAACCACTCCATAGCTTGACCGTAATCCTGTTTGCAGTAGTACGCAAAAGCAATAGTAAATTGTGCATTAGCGCTGTTATCACTAAAGAAACTAGATAAGCGGATATTATTCCATACCAATATTCCTGCAACAATCACAAGAGCCGCCGCTATCGGAGTGAATATCATCGCCCTCCTCTTCCGTTCCTTAGCTTCCCTAGACACAAAACTATCCAGATCAAGCCTCAGCATTGAAGCTATCACCATCAAAAACGCATCACGTTCCCCAAACTTCTTGAGGTCTATTCCGAGAATTTCACTCTCTCTCGGCAATGACAGAAGCGCACTAGGAAAGCATTCCTCAGAAGGATTCTCTGCGTGGGGCGTGCCGTCAATAATCAGCGGAATTATTCGGTCCGCCCTGCCCCTCCTGATGAAATACTCCACCTCGTCATTCACATACTCAGATTTCGCACTGCACGGTGAACACACAACAATAAGATAGTTCGACCTCTCCAGATTCGCCTCTAATGCCGTCCTCAATGTCCCATTAGCTACAAGGTCCGAATCATCAATGAACACTGGCCGCAAACTCTTCGGGAGGTCTGGGTAAGTTTTCTGTATGGCTGACGGCAGATGATAACGTTCAAGCCGCCTCTGCAATCTCTTGGCTGTCTTCTTGTCCTTGTGGCTGTAGCTGATAAACGCATAGTACTTGAAGCTCTCTTGTTCCACTATTACCAATCCTTCAACACATGCCGGGAAAATTTTTTGTGCAAGTTATTATATAATACAGCAAGTCAAATTATTCACATTAATCATAAATTAGGGAAGGTGTTTATTCTTATGGGGGTACGTAAACCCGAAGACACTCGGAGCTTCGCATTATGTGCACACGGCGGAGCAGGCAAGACTTCACTGGCTGAAGCAATGCTCTTCGACAACGGCAACATCTCCAGAATGGGCAATGTCCAGAACGGCAACACAGCAAGCGACTTCCAGTCAGAAGAACAGAAGCGCGGAATCTCTATCAGCACCTCACTTCTCACCCTCGAACGCAAAGGCAAAACGTTCTTCGTCCTCGACGCACCCGGCTACGCAGACTTCACCGGCGAAATGAGTGCGGCTATCCGTGTGGCGGATACTGCTGTGATTCTGGTCAGTTCCGTCGGAGGAATCGAAGTCCAGACCAGCAAGGCTTGGGAGTACGCAGAGCACCACAACGCTCCCGTATCGTTCGTGATCTCCAAGATGGACCGTGAGAACGCCGACTTTGAGAAGGTCCTAGACGACATCAAGTCCCAATTCTCACAGAACGCTTTACCAGTCTTCCTGCCAATCGGGAGCGCGGACAAGTTCACCGGAGTTGTTGACGTTCTCAAGGGCAAAGCCTACACCTACAAGCCTGACGGAAGCGGCAAGTTCACGGAGGGTGAGATACCTGCGGACTTGGCCGGAGAAGCTGAATCGGCAAAAGAAGCACTCGTTGAGGCCGCCGTCGAGATGGATGACGAACTAATGGAGAAGTACCTAGAGGGTGAGGCTGTCTCTGACGCTGACCTTGAGCGCACCCTGAAGAAGGCCATTGCCACACGTAGAGTCATGCCCGTTGCAGCTCTCTCGTCAACGACTAATATCGGTGTCCCTCAGTACATGGACTTCATAGCGGACTACTTCCCGTCGCCTGTGGACATCGGAGCGGTTGAGGGTGCTGAACCCAAACTCGACGCACCATTCTCGGCCCTGTGCTTCAAGGTCATGGCCGATGCTTTCGTGGGCAAACTCTCATTCATGCGGGTTTACTCCGGCTCCCTCTCGTCGGAAGGTACGAGCATCTACAACGTCAGCAAGGGTGAAGAGGAGCGCATCTCATCCTTCAAGCTCATGACCGGCAAGGACGGCAAGGACGTTAAGGAAGTCATAGCCGGAGACATCGTAGCGATTCCCAAGCTCCAGAGCGCAAGAGTCGGGCACACTTTGGCGACTAAGGGGGGCTTCTCCGCGCAGTTCAAGCCGATAGAGTTCCCGAAGCCCGTATACAGCGTGGCGGTTGTGGCCAAGACCAGAGCCGACGAGGACAAACTAGGCAACGCGATTTCCCGCACACTTGAGGAGGACTGATCCCTGACGTTCGAGAAGAACGCTGAGACCCGAGACAACGTGTTATCAGGAATGGGAGATATGCACATAGATATAGTTCTGGCCAAGATGAAGGAACGTTACGGCGTTGACCTCGACACGAAGACTCCGCAGGTGCCCTACCGTGAGACAATTCGCAAGATGGCGGAAGCTCAGGGCAAGCACAAGAAGCAGTCGGGCGGACACGGTCAGTATGGGGACGTATACATACGCTACAGGCCTCTTGAGCGCGGTGCAGGGTTCGAGTTCATCGACAGCGTTGTTGGCGGTGCTGTACCTCGCAACTTCATTCCTGCGGTCGAGAAGGGTCTCAGGGAGTACATGACTGCGGGGCCTCTTGCTGGGTTCCCTGTTGTGGACTTCAGCGCAGAATTGTACTACGGAAGCTACCACGACGTTGACAGCTCCGAAATGTCGTTCAAGCTCGCGACGAGATTATCTTTCCGCAAGGGCATCATGGACGCGAATCCCGTATTGCTTGAGCCGGTGATGGACGTTGAAGTTACTGTACCCGAAAGATTCATGGGCGACGTTATGGGGGACTTCAACTCTAGGCGCGGACGAATTATGGGCATGGAGGGACACGGAAAACTTCAGGTAGTGAAGGCTCAGTGCCCGCTTGCTGAAATGTTCAGGTACGCGATAATCCTTCGGTCAATGACTTCTGGTGAGGGGTCCTTCTCGATGGAGTACTCACACTACGAGGAAGTTCCGGGCGATATTGCCAAGAAGGTAATAGCTGCCCACAAGAAGGAAGACGAGGACGAAGAATAGGCCGGCTGACTAACAGTTACGAAAAATCCCTCCCCTAAAGAATCTCAGGAGAGGGATAATTTTTTGCACTCTTGGTTACATTCTCACCTTTTGGCCCTCATGCAGAAGATGCGCACCGGCAACTACTATTTTGTCTCCGTCTTTGAGCAGGTCGCTTGTGATGTCAATGAACCCGTTG
>JAFPZI010000167.1 GCA_017417365.1 Synergistaceae bacterium | reverse complement strand
CGTGAGAGATTTTGAGGAGGCAGTGAGAGCGTCAGGTAGTCTGAGGACTTTACGGTGTTGATGTGGGCTCGGGGTTAGTGAAAGATTTGCGGGAAGTCTCGAGGAGGTTGTGTGAAGAGTTTTCGGGGAGGGAGTGCGTGAGAGATTTTGAGGAGGCAATAAACACAATAAAAACGTCCGGTATTCAATGGCACCCGGAAAATTCTGCTTAGTGCTGCTTCGTTCCCGATCTGACACGGTTCGCAGGTCTCCGCCGCATTGAGCCGGACAAAGAGTATTCTATCACACTCCAAGAAATTCGCACCATATAGCATTACCGAGCCTCATACCTTTTTGAGTGAGTGCGATGCGTTCGGGAGTGATGATGAAGAGGTCTTGCGGCATTGAGTGAATAATGTCCTCGATTTCCGGGAGAATCTCTGAGCGCGGCACTCCCCACTTTGTCCGCGTGGAAATTAGAACATGTTCTATTTTTCGCTCGCGGGGCGTGAGTTCCTCTCTCTCAACTTTACCGCCACTAAGCCATTCTTCAAGCGTCCCGGGATTCGCCAGCCTCACCCCGTCAATATACCCCACAGCACTCGGCCCGAGAGCAATCACGTTCTTCTGGTACCAGTAAGCTATGTTGTGCCTGCACTCGAAGCCGTCGGGAGCAAAGCTGGAAATCTCGTACTGACTGAAACCGTGTTTTGGCAAAAAGTATTGAGCGTACCTGTAGAACTTGTAGCCCGCAGTGTTGAGCGCGTCATTGCCGTAAAGTTTTCCCATCGGGGTATCGGGTTCAAGCGTGAGCTGATAGGCAGAAATGTGGGATGCGTAATTCATGACGTTACGGAGAGACTCCGCCCAAGTCCTGAGAGTCTGTCCTGGAACGGCGAAAATCAGGTCGCAGCTGAGAGTCAAGCCAGAGTCCTTCACGAGGCCCATAGCGTTTAGGGCTGTGCGTGAGTCGTGAATCCTGCCGAGTGTCCGAAGTTCGGAGTCTATTAGGCTCTGGACCCCCAAGCTGACTCGTGTGAAGTGATTATCCTTCAGGAAGCTCACGAGTTCGGGAGTGAGTGAGTTCGGGTTAGCCTCACAAGTTGCCTCAATCATGCCTGAAGTGTCGAAGTTGTTGCGGATTATCTTCATGAGCTTTTGCCAGTGAGCCGGAGTCAGGACGCTCGGAGTCCCGCCCCCAACGTAGAGAGTTGTTATCTGTGAGCCGTAATAGTTTGCTGCCTCACGGGAGAGTCCCTCAAGCCACGCCGAAATTTGGCCGTCATCCACCCTGACGCTGTAGAATGAGCAGTACCCGCACTTCCTCTCACAGAACGGAACGTGAATATACAGTGAGCAGCCCAACGGCGACCCCCCTAAATCCCCCCTTACGCAGGGGGGACTTACTTCTCCCCCGTGTCGACCTGCATGAACGCCAAAAACGCCTCCTGAGGTATCGCAACTTTCCCGATCTGCTTCATCCGCTTCTTGCCCTCCTTCTGCTTCTCGAGAAGTTTGCGTTTCCTCGTGATGTCCCCACCGTAACACTTGGCCAATACGTCCTTGCGCAATGCCTTCACGTTCACACGCACTATTACCCTCCTGCCGATTGAGGCCTGTATCGGAATCTCGAACAACTGGCTCGGGATTAACTCCTTCAGCTTCGTAACCACAGCATGTCCGCGGTTATACGCTTGGTCCTTGTGGCAGATGAATGAGAAAGCGTCCGCAGCCTCACCGTTCACGAGAATATCTACCCTGACCAACTCACTTGCTCTCAGGCCGATTAATTCATAGTCCAGAGACGCATAGCCCCTAGTCTGGGACTTCAGTTTGTCGTGAAAGTCAACGATAAATTCAGACAGCGGCATTTCGTAGACTAATCTCACGCGTTCAGGGGTAATGTAGTCCATTGACTTATACGTCCCGCGCTTGTCCTGAACCAGCTGCATTACCCGCCCGGTGTACTCCGACGGCATGAACACGGATAACTTTATGTAGGGTTCACGAATCTCGGCAATCTCGCTCGCGTCCGGGAAGTCTGACGGTCGATGTGCCTCGATGATTTCGCCTGAGGACTTCACTACCTCATAGATTACGTTCGGGGCAGTCGCAACGAGTTCAACGCCGTATTCTTCTCGCAGCCTCTCACGGACCACGTCCATATGCAGCAGTCCCAAGAAGCCGCACCTGAATCCGAATCCCAATGCCTCAGAACTTTCCGGCTCATAAGTTACGGCGGAGTCGTTGAGGCATAATTTCTCGAGTGCGTCCCGTAACTGCGGGTAGTTGTCGCGTTCCACAGGGTAGAACCCGCAGAACACTACGCTCTTCACCCGCTTATAGCCGGGAAGGGGAGAACTTGCGGGGTTGGCAGAGTCCGTAACTGTGTCGCCTACCTGAGCTTCCGCCAAAGTCTTTATGCTCGCGGTGATGTAGCCGACTTCCCCCGGGCCTAATTCGTCTACGGGAGTGAAACCGGGCCTGAAGACTCCAGCCTCGTTGACGGGGTAAGTTATTCCGTTGGACATGAACATAATGTTTTGACCCGCGCGGATTCTGCCGTTGACCACGCGGACATAGCATATTACTCCCCTGTAGTTGTCGTACACCGAGTCGAAGATCAACGCCTGAAGCGGTGCGTCAGGGTCCCCTGTTGGTGCGGGAATGTCCGTAACTATTCGTTCAAGGATTTCGGGAATGCCTGTGCCTGTTTTCGCGCTGGCCAAGACCGCGTCAGAAGCGTCAATCCCAACGACTTCGGAAATCTCCTGCTTTGCGTTGTCTGGGCGGGCTGAGGGCAAATCTATCTTGTTGATGACCGGCAGAATCTCGAGTCCCTGTTCTACGGCCTGATATGCGTTGGCTACGGTCTGGGCCTCGACCCCCTGCGTTGAGTCCACGACGAGCAGCGCACCTTCACAAGCAGCAAGTGAGCGTGAGACTTCGTAGGCGAAATCTACGTGGCCTGGAGTGTCTATCAGGTTGAGGACGTAATGATTGCCGTCTTTGGCTGTGTAGTCCATTCTCACTGGGACGAGCTTTATCGTGATGCCTCGTTCGCGTTCGAGTGTGAGGCTGTCGAGGATTTGTGCCTTCATGTCGCGTGAAGATATAGTGCCTGTGGACTCTAGGAGTCTGTCGGCGAGGGTAGATTTTCCGTGATCTATGTGAGCGATTATGCAAAAGTTCCTGATATTGTTATTCATGAATTATCACCTAACCAATAATATATCACGACACAAAAATTCCCCCTGCCCGTTAAGACAGAGGGAAGGAATACATTTATTGCTATGGCCGCCTGAGGATTAACACCATCCCTGAGAGTATCAATCCCAGAATCCCCAAGCCCAAATCACAGCCTCCTCCTCCAGACGAACTAACCGGCTCATTTTCCCATTCCCGGCTGTCGGAAGTTACGGAGATAGTGAAGGACTTTGACGCGCTCGCATAAGCTGTCCGAGCAGTGATTGTGAAGTCATAATCTCCTGCCCACGAGAGGGTCCCGGAGATTGTGCCGGTTGATGAGAGAGTGAGACCTGAAGGAAGGCTCCCGGAACTCACCGACCAAGCTGCATTGGGTTCGCTGGCTGTGAGGGTGTAAGTGTACTCGCTGCCGACGATACCAGAAGGCAGACTTGATGTGGTTATCGTGAGGGTTGCTGGCTCTATGGTGATTGTGAGGGGCTTTGTTGCTGAACTTGTACCGCTTGAGGCCCTGACTGTGAAGCTGAATGTTCCCGAACTCGTCGGAGTCCCTGAGATTGTGCCGGTTGAACTGAGTGTGAGTCCTGAAGGAAGAGTCCCCGAGCTGACCGACCAAGAAGCATTACTCACGGAAGAAGCTAATTGTGCGGTGTAAGTTTTCCCGACGGTCCCGGAAGGCAGGGTTGAAGTTGTGATTGAGATTGCCGAATCTGCCGGAGCTATCGTGATTGTGAGTGAGCGTGTCCCCGAACTCGCGCCCTTCTGCGCACTAACTGTGAATGTCGATGTCCCTGCTGTCGTGGGAGTCCCTGTGATTGTTCCCGTCGAACTGAGTGTGAGTCCCGAAGGCAAATTACCCGAACTGACCGACCAAGTTACGTCAGAGACTCCAGCAGTGAGCGAGGCAGTGTAGGAGGTTCCGACTTTTCCCGAAGGCAGTGAAGTTGTTGTGATTGAGATTGCCGCCGCAGGGTCAACCATTAGCCTGAAGGCCTTTGCTGCTGTGATGTTGTCTCCAGCGTCCGCCCTCAACGTGAAGTCCGAAGTTCCCGCAGTCGTTGGAGTGCCCGAGATTGTTCCGTTCCCGCTGAGGGTGAGTCCCGCCGGTAACGCTCCGTCCGTGAGGGTCCAAGTGAGTGCGTCAGCTCCTGCTGCTCTGAGTGCCTGTGAGTATTGCGTTCCTGCTGTGGCATTCGGGAGGGCTGATTCTGTGGTGATGGCCAAGTTCACTGTGAGGGTGAAAGTTTTGCTGGCTGAGGAGTATTGAGCCGACGCGCCAAGAGTGAAGCGGAAAGTTCCTGCCCTTGCGGGAGTGCCTGAGAGGGTGCCGGTTGAGGTGTTGAGCGTTAGTCCTGCCGGGAGGTCGCCGCTGACGTGGGACCAGGTGATGGACTCTTCGGAGTCTGTAGCGAAGGCCTGAGAGTAAGAAGTTCCTGCGGTTGCGTTGGGTAGTGGTGAGCTTGTGGTGATTGAGATGGCAGCACCGACTCTCTCACAGCCCAGCTCACTCGGGAAGCCGGAAGCGTCAAAGCCTATGCCGTGTTCTGCGCCGTTGTACTTGTTGCCGGAAATCGTCGCGGTTGTTCCCTCAAGTTTGCTGATGACCCCGCCCTGATGGGTTGCTGTGCCGGTTAGGGCAGTGTAGGAGGTGTTGCCCCTGACCGTTCCGACGTTGAGGAGACCGACGACCCCGCCGAGAGCCTCACCGTTTGCCTGAGCGCGTGCACCGACTGCTACGTCATTGCTCTCGAGGGTTGAGCCTGAAGCTGCCATGCCCGCAATGCCTCCTGCTGTGTGGTCGGAGAAGATGTATGCGTCTGGGAGGACGTGATTGTTCTGGAGGGTTCCGCCGATGAGGTAGCCGACTATGCCCCCGCAGTAGACGTTAGAGCTGGTTCTGTGATCTTCATAGCTCCACGAGTATCTTGCTACACTTACTACACTGCCGTTGAACTTGCAATTTCTGATAGCCTCATCGAGCGCAATATTAGCACGGCCGACAATTCCGCCCGAGTACGATATATCTCCGTCAGATGTGGCCCATGTGCGTATGAATGCTTCGGACAATACTTCGCAGTCTTCAATGTTTCCTCCGTCCATATCTCCGACGATTCCTCCTGCCCGTCCGCTGGAATACACATTAGCATTGACACTGCAATTTCTTACGCTGCCTCCATTAAGGTAACCGACAATGCCTCCAGCTAGAGAGGCGTTACTAATTGTTCCGGTGAAGTGGCAGTTCTCAATAGTTCCTGAGTCCATGCGATAAGTAATACCTCCGCAATGGGTAGCCGCTATTTGTGTCGCGTTGATGTTGAGATTCTTTACGGCGTAACCTGTTGAGGCAATATTCCCGAACAGACCGGCCAAGTGATTGTCTGTATATCTGTCAAAATATCCGTCCCTCCAAGAACTCGTCCTCGATATGTTCAGATAAATCGTGTGGCCGTTTCCGTCAAAATGTCCCTTGAACGGATTCACATACCCTATAGGCTCCCAGCTCGTTTCCTGCGTCAAGTTCATATCAATCTCGAGCCGGTAATACCTGTTCTCGGGTTCCGTTCCTGCGTTGACCCTGTCCCGTAAGAGCTTCAGGTCGTCAATCGAGTCAATCAGGTACGCTCCGGCCTCAGTGAAACCGTCCCGGCCTTCATTGTCGTAGTCGGCCCAATAAGTCGGAACAATAGAGAGGATTACGAGGAAGGTTAGTACAGCACACAAAGTTCTCTTCATGAATATTCCTCCTGAGTAAAGTTTTGTAGT
>JAFPZI010000166.1 GCA_017417365.1 Synergistaceae bacterium | reverse complement strand
TGTTTGTTGCCGAAACCTCCGCCTATGTAGGGCTTCACCAAACGTACTCGCCCCCAGTCAACACCGAGTGCCTGAGCTATACAACGCCTCGTGATGTGGGGAATCTGCGTAGAGGCTACAACGTTGACTCTTCCGCCCTCCTCCCAAGCGTAACAAGTTGCGTTCTCTATGTGGCAGTGCTGGACTGTCGGAGTGTCGTACCAGCCTTCTACCTTGATTAGGCCGGGTTCCTTGATGGCTTCTGAGTAATTGCCCTTGCGGATTTGGGAGTGTGCAAGAATGTTGTTTGGGTACTTCTCGTGGAGAAGGGGTGCTCCGTCCTTCATAGCCTCCTGAACGTCGAGCACAAACGGCAGTTCTTCATACTCCACACGTATTGCGTCAACGGCCCGCTTGGCGGAAATCTCGTCCTCTGCTACGACGGCTGCTACATCGTCCCCGTAATAGCGTACGTGTCTGGTCAGGACGCGGCGGTCGCAAATGTCTTGGTGGTGCGGGTCGGTCGACCAAGGGTGGCCGGCTGTCGGGAACAAGTATTCTGGAGCGTCGAAACAGGTTAGGACACGAACGACTCCGGGAATCTTTTCGGCCTCTGAAGTGTCGATAGCCTTCACGAGTGCATGAGCCTTGTCGGAATGCTTTATCTTGGCTATCAGGGCGTGGCGGTCGCACAAATCATCCGTGTATTTTGTCCGTCCCGCAGCTTTGTCGGGTGCGTCAACTCGGGGATAACTTTTCCCTATTATCATGGTATCATCTCCATTCCGAGAAATTTTTATGGCTTGAGATTTGAGTTAGCTCATTCTAGCATAGAGTAAGGCCTCATACCCTCCCCAATAGATAGTCAACGTACTGCCTCGCCGCACGTCCCGTCATCCCTCCGTGCCGAATCTCCCACCTGTCCGCACCGGCTAGAAGCTCTTCATTCACCTCAAGCCCAGAACTTTCCGCTAGACGGCTCACTATCTCGTGATACATCTTCCGTGTTGGACTCGAATAATTTATCGCTATCCCGAAGCGTGAGGCCAGAGACAATTTTTCCTCAACTGTGTCTGACCGGTGAATGTCCCCCTTGTGCTCCATGTCGTCGCGGTCCTTCCACACTTCACGCACTATGTGCCGCCTGTTTGACGTTGCGTAAATCAATATGTTCTCCGGCCGTGTCTCAATCCCTCCCTCAATTATCGCCTTCAGGTACTTGTACTCTACCTCGCCCTCCTCGAACGACAAATCATCTATGAAGATTATGTACTTGTAGTTTCTTGGCCTCAGTATTTCCGTAAGCCTCAAAATGTCCCGGAATTGGTGCTTGTACATCTCGATTACCCTCAAGCCCCGAGACTCGTACTCGTTCAGGATAGCCTTGACGCTCGTAGATTTCCCCGTCCCGCCGTCCCCGTAAAGCAGAACGTTATTCGCAGGACGACCAGACACGAACGCCTCAGTATTCGCCACAAGTTCGGCCTTCTGCTCGTCGTAGCCCACAATGTCCGACAGCCTCACGGGCCCGACATGCTCAACCGGCAGCAACTCCGTACCGTCAAACCTGAATGCCCGGTTGAACGCCATACGCCCCACACCATGACGGCGGTAGAAGTTCGTAACTATGTCGTAGATTCTCTCGGGGCTCTGGGACTCTGCTATGGCCTTGCTGATCTCGCATATCTGTGAAGAGCCTGACCCCGTGTCCGTGAAGTTGTCGATATAGTGCATGTGTTCATTGCACAGACCGTATAACCTCCTGAACGCCTCGAAATCGTGAATCGCTACGTCCCTCAATGAGCCTCCCGGAGCTTCACGCCTCTCACACGACAGCGAGAAGAAATTTTCGTTGTTCAGGATGAAGTGAGTTAAGTAGTTGTGCCAGAGGTTGCCAGACGCGTAATTGTTCCTGAAGGCTGAGGCTATCAGTTCGTGAAAGAGTATGTGAATCTCCAGCGGGTCATTATTGCTGAAGGCCGTGCTCAGTCTGACTATGAGGCTGTCGGCGGGGGCTTCGTAAGCTAATAGTACACACATAATTAATCCCTCCGAATGTTTAGGCTTATCTCTCCGAGCCAGTAATACCCCCACGCTTTGGCCTGCTGTGCGAGTATCGGCATGTCCTGTTCATACCACTTGAAGCCGGAGTCCCGCAAGAACCTCCGTAACCTCGTGTATTCTCCCCTGAGTGCTGATGCTGGAGTCTGCGAGGCCTTCACGTTAATCTGATGCCAGCCCCGCCCGGTCCATGCGTAAATCACTTTCGGGTGCTTGCCGGACCAAGCTACGGGAAGAGTGGGATTGCTCAGGACTCCTATGCGGTCAACTGTGGCCTTCCAGTTCCCGATAGCCATGAATGTCGGGCTGAACGTCCAGTCAGGAATGTATGTGGAGTAAGTTTTTCCCCCAGCCATCTGCGAACGGGTATAGCCTTTCTGCCTCACAATAAGAGTCTCAGCTGTCGGGAGCTTCCGCAGTTCCGAGATCTGTACGTCGCTTATCCACTTAGTTATCCCCGCCATCGACGGCACTACCGAACCCACAACGTAATTCGTCGCAACAAGGTTAGGGCCTTCCGAAGTCCCGTAGACCCAAGTACCGTCAGAGTTCTTGTGCACTGCGTAACCGTCAAGGGTAACGTACCAGCCTTCGGGCATGTTGTAGGGCTTGTACACGTAGAAGGTCATTCCGGCATACGGCGACTGAGGCACCAAAAGCGGCTCAGTGATATATCTCTTGGCCTCACAGACGGAAGCCGCAAGTCCTACAATTATTAGTGCGAGCAAAAATTTTCTTGTCCTCATGATTAATACTCCTTGCTGAGAAAGATTAGCCCCATCCACTTATAGCCCCACATAACCGCATACTGTGAGAGGACGTGAGTATCATCCTCTGTCCAACGGAGCATGTTCACACGCCTAATGTACTTGCTGATGTCGTAGAGTTCACGCCGTAACATGCTCTTTGCTGTGAGGTGCGCGCCCTTAGAGTCGATCTGCTTCCACTGAAGGCCGGTCCATGCGTAAATCACTTCCGGCATGTCAGACTTCCACGCTACGGGGGTAAGAGGCTGATTGATTACGCCTATTCTGTCTACGGTGCTGTGCCAGTTCCCGATAGCCATGAAGTTAGAGTTCTGGGTCCAGTCGGGATTGTTGGGTGAGAGTTCACGTGTTCCGTAGAGAGCAAGGCCCGACGCTGGGGGCATGTAGACTATACGGTCAGATTTCTGGGGCGGAGGTGTTCCAGTGTCTGCGCCTCGTGTGCCCAAAATCGGAGCGACCGACGAAATTTTGACGTTGTATGGCTTGAGCTTGACGACCGACGGAATCACAGCACCCACAACGAAATCTGTCTTGGTTATGCCGCCCTTCTCAGCTGAACCATAGAGCCACACCCCTTTAGCGTTCTTGTAGACCAGGTAGCCGTCAAACGTTACGTAAAAATCCTTCGGGACGTTGACGGGTTTATAGACGTAGAACTTCATCGAGTGATATGCCGACTGCGTAACCTGAATTGCCCTCTCAGCGGACAAAGCACAAGAGCTCAGGCCAAGAACGAATAGTAAGCTCACAAAAAGTTTCCTCATTCACTAATCACCTCGCTAACTCGCTAATACTGTCCTTGACCCACAGGTGGCGGGGGTGTCTCCGGGACTGTTCCGGGGTCAGGTGCCTGCTGTCCCACTGGCGGCAAAAGTTCGGGGTTGTTCTGCCGTCTCACTGGAGGATCTGGCGGGAGCGTTACGGGTTCAACGGGTCTGACTGGCTCTTGAGGTTCCGGGCGTGTGGGAGTCGTTGGACGTGAAGGCCTTGCTGGAGCCGGTGTCGTGGGCCGTGCTGGAGCTGGGGTGCTTGGCCTGATGTCTCGTGAAGCCGGAGCCCTGCGCTGAGTCCTGCGTGCCGCTGCGGGTTTCGCTGGGGACTTTGCGGGCTTCTTGGTCTGACGCACTACCCTGCTGTCCGGAACTGATGCCCTGCGCCTTGCCGGAGCTGTCGGTGTCTGAACGGTCGGGGTCGTGGTCCTCTTCTGCGGCCTGACGGTCGGGGCCGGAGGTGTAGGGGGAGTTTGTCCCGGTTCAGGCGGAGTGTATAGGGGCTTATCCGCACGAATGATGGGGTCGCGCTCTATCGTCGGGGTCTGCGGTGGAGTTGTGCGGAGTTCGAGGACTGGGCGTTCTGTTGCGGGAGCCTGAGCAACTACGCTCTGTGGTTCGGGAGGAGTGTAGACGGGTGAGTGTTCACCCTCAGTGCGGACCTCTTCGGGGCTGGGCGGAACGTACACGGCCGGTCCCCAAGCGTCGCCGTCAAAGGGAGCTGCTCCGGGTTCGGGGGGAGTGTAGACCGGGACATGTGGGAGCTCTGGGTCATTGGGAGCTGTGGGAATGTTCGAGCGTCCGGGGGGTACTTGCGTCAAACCTCCTGTGCTACCAGCCTCAACAGGGTAGACTCTCGCGGGGCGTTTTGGGTCCCACAACGGGGTCTTCTCCGGGTCCTCAGGGTGATAGACCACCCGCGATAATGGCTCAAACGCCGGGTCTATCGTTATGGCCTTAGTGTAGAAGTATTGTGCTTGGTGAAAGCCGCCGGTCTTCTCGTGGTAGACACCGTACCAATACCAAGCGTTAGGGTTGTTGCGCTCCTCCTGAATTGCCTTAAGGAGGTAGGGTTTTGCCTGTTCGTATTTTTCCTGCTGCATTAGGGCTATTCCCTGCTGAAGACTGCTAGGACGCGCGGGTTTTGCGGGCCTTCGGGAGGCTGGCTTCTTTGGAGCTGGCTTCTTAGGTGCTGGCTTACGTGCAGGCTTCTTCGCGGGCTTCTTCGCGGGTTTTGCCGGAGCAGGAGCCGGTGCGGGCTGTGGTGTCTCTGGGTAGGGCATGTATGGTGTGCTGTCATCATCAGCCCCAAACGCAGGAGACACTATCAGCATTCCCGCAAGAATCATCACTATTACTCTCTTCATGTACTTATCACTTCCCAGTAATTCTCGTGTGCTTCACTACTAAATCCTTCAGGGTTACAGGCTCCTTCTTGTTGTCCTTGATTACCCTCACGATTGCATTATCATCGTAAACCTTTATGACCTTGACCTTGCCGACAACTTTTGGCAGGACTACCACAGGGTTATCTGGCACAACCGTAACGTAAGTATCTGCCCTCACAACGTCGAGGACTTCACCGACCTTCACGCTGTCGAGGCTACCTCTTGCCGAACTCCCAAGCGAGATAATGTACTCGCGCCGTCTGCGAGTTGATGTGGCTGTGGGGGCTAAGATTCTCCCTATGGTCTCATAGGACGTGGAGAAAGAGTCCTGTGCCGTGAGTTCTGTTGTCGGGTCGTTGCTGCGAATTGCGTTGCGTACTTGGTTCAATGACTGTTCATAGGCCTCATTGATGGCTTTCTTGATTGCCTGCCAGTGTGAGGAACCCTGAAATTGTGCCCAAGTCGGCCGGCTCATCCTTTGGCCGGTGTACTTGCGCTCAGTGAGTCCGAGAATGTCCAGACCGTTTTCGAACGGCATACCCAAACCCGTTATAGCCGTGTCGAACCAGTAAACACCCTCCGCAGAGTCCAGCGTAAATCTCGTGTCGGTGCCCTTAACCGTCCTCACCGTCAGCTCCTGCACACGCCTAGCGTCATACACCCTCAAGCGGATTAAGACCTTCCCGCTGTCAACAGTCCCGACTATCCTTCTGTCCTTGAGAAGCGCAGAATACAGCTCTATCTGCACAGCCATATCATCCCCGCGCCTTGACCCTGAGAGCCAGCGGTTCATAGCCGCCTCATCGAGAACTCTTGCCTCAATCAACGGTGAACGCTTGAACAATTCCTCGAGGTAGTTGGACATTTTTTGTTCAAGGACGTTGTAGGGGTAGTACTTGCTCTCCCACACCTCAAGGCCGGTTGAGTTAATCGTCGGGAAAATCACTACTGATATTCTCCTCTGCTGTCCTGCCTCACTGACCCCAAACAGGCACAGCAGAATCACGACGCACAGTAATTTCTTCATGCCTCAACCAACCCCGCGAACTTCCTGACGTAGGGCTTCAGGTTCTCGTACCAAGCCTTGAACTGTTTGGCCCAAAGTAGGCGGCTGATCGTGAAGAAGTCATCATCAGCGTTACCCATAGAGTTATTCTTCAGGGCCATCTTGTAGGTCTCCGTCGGGAGCATGATAACCATGTGGCCGGTGTGCCTTGCCGTCTGCATTCGTGGATTGCACCCGAAAGCCGTAATGCCCTCGTCAGCGTTCTCGTAGAAGGTTACTCTGTACGGAACATCCCCGAGTGAGCCGGTGTTGAAGTCAATGCGTCTCGACCTCTCGAAGCCTGAGCCGTGGAGTTCGTCATCGCTGTCGGGAACGTACTCAATCTCTACGTCGTCAATGTATGAGAAGTGCCGGATAAATGCGGTAAGTTTGTGGCCGAGCCTTAAGAGTCCCGAGTCATGCAGTGAGATTTTGCGGACAGGAGCCTTCATAGCGACTTGGCCAAGCTGTGTGGGAGCTTTCTTCTCGCCTTCCGCCCAAATTTCGTCGCTGGTCTTCGTGCCGTCCCCTCCGCAGAACGAGAACCCCAGCAGCATTGCAGCAGCCGTTACGCGTATAGGGTTGTGCCAGCGTTCGGGGTTAAGTTCCTTGAGTGCAGCAGGTACACCAGTTTTCGCGAGGCCCTCATAGGTCTTCATTGCCGCGCCGGAAATCTTGAGCTTGTCCTCAGTCGCGATTCGTGCTTCAGCCTCAGTCAATGGGAAGAACGGCCGGAAGACTCCCGTGTTCCTGTCCCCTCCCGAACAGTCCGCTACCCACAATGATGATCTCTTCTCCTCAGTCATCATGGCGAAGTCTGCTTTGGAACTGAAGATTTCGGGACGGTTTAGGGCTTTCTCGAGGTCAATAACGAGCTTGAAGAATTTGACCTTGAAGCTAGGGAATTTCACAGCAAACTCCGTGAGTATCTTCTGAATTGCCGGCTCAAAGTCTTTCACGATATACGTAACATTCCCGCCATTGTTCCTGCCGTTGATGGTTAAAGTTCTGTCGCGCTTCTCTACCCAAGATGTGTGAATCAATTTGCGGCTGTTCTTGGCCTTATTGAGGATAGAGAGTCTAGGTGTCCGGCCTCTGGTCCACATTTGGAGCGCAAGATTTTCGTCAATGTCGCAGGTACTGATAATTTTTCCTTGTTCGTCCATGATTAAGCGTCTCTCTCTTTCCGTAATGAATGAAGAAATTATAGCGCGCAATTGAATTGTTGAGTGAGATTCTGTAGAATGCGTAGACCAAACTCAATTAAGGAAGTGTGTAGTAATGAAGTTCACTGTGAAAATCTTATCGGCTTTGCTGCTGGTGAGCGTGTTATGTTCGGCGGCTTCTGCGGCTCTTCCTTCTGTAACGATGCTTTCAACGAAGACCTGTCCGGCATGTGAGCAGATGGAGGCGGTCATGAAGGAAATAGCCACACAGTATGCGGGCAAGATCTCGACGGAACACGTGTACCTTGAGGACCACCCTGACGTGGCGAAGAAGTATAACGTTAGGTATGTACCGACGCTGTTGTTCCGGGACGGGTCCGGGAAGATAGTAGCGCAGGAGGTAGGCTACAGGAGTGTTGATGGGGTGCTGGAGGTGTTCAGGAAGGCAGGAGTGAACATCTAGCCTTGAGGGAAATTGCGGGGTGTCTGGCGGGAGTCGGGCATCCCGTTTTTGTGTGTATATTCTTGCAGAAATTACCTTATCCTGAATAAAAGTTTACGCTATAATTCCCTCATCCACAAAATTTCTCATACACTAAAGGAGTTGTTACTATGCGCTTCAAGTTCTTATGTGCACTTGCGTTAGTGCTGGCTCTGTCCTCGAGTTCATTCGCTGCGGGAAATCTTGCCTTCATTCCCGACATCCGAGACTCCCAAGTCATGCCCCCAAACAACTACATCTGCCAAACTATGCTCGTCGGCAACAAGCTAATCACCTTCCGTTCATGGCTCGACATCCCCTACGTAAGCAACCCAGTCGAACCCGAATATCACCGCCTCAACGTCTACATTCCCGAAGAGTACTTCCACGAGGGCGGAACAATCAACGGCTACACTGCCAAAACCGCCCCAATCCTCATGCCCAACGGTGTGGGAGGCTACATGCCCGGCAGAGCGTTCGTCCCAGCAAACGACATGAGGCACGGAGGCCCAAACATTGCCCTAGCTGCCCTCGCACACGGTTACGTCGTCATTGCCCCAGCTATTCGCGGACGCACCCTCGAACACGGCAAAGCACCAGCCCTAATCGTCGACTACAAAGCCGCAGTCCGTTGGGTCCGCCACAACAAGGACAAACTCCCAGCCGGAGACACCGAGAAGATAATCTCCGACGGCCTCAGCGCAGGGGGAGCACTCTCCTCGCTCTTGGGCGCAACAGGCAACGCAAAAGACTACGAACCCTACCTGAAGGCCATTGGCGCATCTGAAGAACGCGACGACATTTTTGCGTCTGTGGTCTACTGCCCGATAACCGACCTCGATCACGCTGACATGCCCTACGAGTGGGTCTTCAACGGCGTAAACACCTACCACTTAGGCCCGGCGCGCGAGATGGACGAGAACATGAAGGCGGCCTCCGAAGCACTCAAGAAGGCTTTTCCCGCGTACTTGAACAGCCTCAGCCTCAAGGGCTACACACTCGACGAGAACGGCAACGGGACCTTCAGGGACTTCATAGAGGGACTATACATTTCTGCGGCACAGAAGGCACTAGACGCGGGTGAAAACGTTTTGGGCCTCGACTGGCTGACGGTTAAGGACGGTAAAGTGATTGCGGCTGACTTGGCAAAATACGCGGTCTGGGCTACAAGAATGAAGGCAGCTCCCGCGTTCGACTCACTGAACATGGCCAGCTACGAGAACAACGAATTTGCCGACAAACATTTTACGGAGTATTCGTTCACACACTCGACGGCACAGAAGCCCGCTATGGCTGATGAGGCAGTTATCAGGCTGATGAACCCTCTGAACTTCATAGGCGTTGAGGGTGTCGACACGGCTAAACACTGGAGGATTCGGCACGGCGTTAAGGACAGAGATACGAGTCTGGCTGTACCTGCGATACTTGCTCTCAAGCTCAGGGACGCAGGGTATGACGCTGACGTTGCGGCTGTGTGGGGAGTGCCTCATGATGGGAATTACGACCTGCCGGAACTTTTCGAGTGGATTGACTCAATCTGCAAATAACAACTCATAACAAAACCGGGATTTTTCCTGCACCCCTGCGCGCTTTGGGGGGGAAATCCCGGCTCCTATTTCTTGATTGCTGTAGAAAATGTTTTACTTCACAATATGTTTCCTAAACGTTGCCTGCTAGTTGAGAGCTTTTACTGAACTTAAGACTAATTTCTACCCTCCGCTCGTGAAAATCTTCGTTCGGTTCGGCCCTCTCAGTTATCCCGATGTCCGCAAACTCAAGACGCGATAATAAATCTTCCAATGGGGAGCTGTTCATTCTTCATGACCCCCCTTCACCTGACACTGACAAAACCGCGCTTCCTTAGTTCATCTCCCCCTATCTGATAGTCTCGTTGCAACGATGAGGAATGATACATTTATGATAGGATTTTGTCAAGAACAAACAGCGGGACAAGGACCGCCCCGCCGTAACGTCCTCAGCGCAGAATTATTCCCCCCTTGCGTTCATGTCTTCGAGCTGGTCGCGTGCCTTCTCGTGTCCCTGAGCCGCCGCCTTCCCTAACCATTCGCGGGCCT
>JAFPZI010000165.1 GCA_017417365.1 Synergistaceae bacterium | reverse complement strand
TTGGCCAAGAAGCTCAATCTTCCCATCTACCTTCCCAGCGAGAACGCCGAAGAACTCGCGCTGGTTCAGGGTGTAGAAGCGTATTGTGCCGACAGTCTCGGGGAGCTGTACATGATGCTGACCGGCCAAGAGAAATTACGCCCCGTGCCTCCCGCGTACATTCCAGATTTACCAGTGAACGCTGACCCCGATTTCTCAGACATCAAGGGCCAAGCCCAAGCCAAACGTGCCGCAGAGATTGCCGCCGCAGGACATCATAACTTGCTGCTTGTGGGTTCACCCGGGAGCGGTAAGACGATGATTGCCAAAGCCATAGCCGGAATCTTGCCGCCGTTGACCGACTCGGAACTCGTAGAAACACTCATGGTCCGCAGTACTCTGGGCCTGCCGTTCGTGCCGGGACGCGTTAGGCCCTTCAGAACGGTGCACTTCACGGCGAGCACGGTATCAATTTGCGGAGGAGGCAGCAACTTACGGCCTGGTGAAGTCTCTCTGGCTCATCGGGGTGTGTTGTTCCTCGACGAGTATACGGAGTTCAGCCGGGACCTCACGGAGAGTTTGCGCGCCCCCATTGAGGACGGAACTATCACGGTGAGCCGGGCAACAGGGAGCGTGGTCTACCCGTCGAGAGTCCTGCTAGTACTTGCGGCCAACCCTTGTGCCTGCGGTTATGCGGGAGACCCGGTAACCAAGTGCACATGTACGGCTGTTGACATTGAACGCTACAGGCGGAAGTTGTCCGGGCCAATCATGGACAGAATTGACCTGCAGATTAACGTACCCAGACTCACGCCGGAAGAATTGCTGTCGTTCACCGACAAGGAGCACCAGCCGGAGCCGAGCGCGGTAATCCGTGAACGTGTCGTGAGGGCCAGAAGGATTCAGCAGGAACGTTGGCAGAAATACGGCCTTACCTGCAACGCCGAACTCCCCGAGAGAATAGTGAAGCAACTGACACTTTCCGATGAGAACAGAAAATTTCTCGCGATTATGGCCGCAAAACTGAACTTGTCGGGACGGGGGTTGAGCAGGGTACTCAAGGTCTCAAGGACTATTGCGGACTTGGAGGGAGAAGAGGAGATCAGCAGGAAGCACCTTGGGGAAGCGTTGATCTACCGGCAGGGTTACAGCAGGAGTTAGCGGGAAGAAAAAGCCCTCCGTTTTTTGCGGAGGGTATTTTGTGTGTTAATCGTCGTCGAAATCCGTGCTCCGTCCGTCCTGGGCTTCACGTAATGCCCTGATGTGCGCTGACAGGAACGCCCAGAATACTCCGATGCAGAACCCCGCCATTATCCCAATTATCGTAATCTGCGCGCGCTTTGGCTTGTACTTGTAGTCGGGAGCCTTCGCAGGGTCGATTATCTGAATCGTTGATAGGTCGCTGGCCTCACTCAACCTCGCGTTCTCATACTGCCTCATCATCAGCTCATATTTCGCAGTCGCAAACCTTAGCGTCCTCATATACCGCTGGTACTCTATCCCAAGTTCCGGCACCTGACCGACTGACGACAGCAAATCTCTAGACGCTGCCCCGCGCCGGTCCACCCTCTGCTGTTCCTCCTCAAGTTTGCGCAGCTCCTTCGTCATTGCGTCAAGTTCCGACTGAAGCAGCCTCAATCTTGGGTTGTCCCGCCTTGCGTAACTGCTCAGGGTCGAAATCTCCACGTTCTTGGCCGCTATCCTGTTCCTTAGGCTGTTAATCGACGCCAATAACGCTCCCGTTTGGGATTCCAGCGCGATAACTCCACGGGACTGCTGATAGGCTAACATTTCGGCTTCGGCGGTGTTGAGTTCCTGTTGTGCCTGCAATAGCTGATTCTCAAAGAATGTCCTCTTCTGCTGGGCATCACTTACTGACATTTCTTGCAGCTTCTTCTGCAGCTCCTCAACAAACGCGTTGGCTATGTCCGCTGCCCTCTGCGGGTCCTCGTTCAGGAATGCAACGCTGATTATTCCGCTCTTGGTGTCCTCGTCAGCCTCGTGGTTCCTCAACGTAGCCTCACGTGCCCTCAAGCGAATATCCTGCTCGTATTCCTACATCAGCCCAAACTTGTCGATTATCGAATCAACAACTGAG
>JAFPZI010000164.1 GCA_017417365.1 Synergistaceae bacterium | reverse complement strand
GTTAGCGGCCCTTCAGCAACACAATACTTGCTCGAACTCGCACCGGGCACCAAGGTCAACAGGGTTGCAAGTCTCGATGAGGAGCTAACTATTGCGATGGCAGCTATGTCGGTCAGGATTGAGGCACCCATTCTCGGCACTCACTATGTCGGTATCGAGGTTGGCGCGTCCGAACGCATGACTATTCCACTAAGGAGCATCCTTGAGTCTCAGGACTTCACCAACAGTCCCGCAAGGCTCCCGATCCCTATGGGGGTAAGGATTGACGGCAGAATAGTTGTGTCAGCACTCGACGAATTGGGCCACATTCTCATAGCCGGAAGCAGGGGAGCGGGTAAGAGCACGTTCATAAATTCGTGCATAATCAGCATGTGTTCAAGATTGAGGCCCGACGAGCTGAAATTCATCCTCATTGACCCACGACACGTCGAACTCTCAGCCTTTGACGGACTCCCAAACCTCATGGCCGCTCCAGTCAACGACTCAGACTCTGCGGTGAAGGCTCTGCAATGGGCACTTAGCGAGATTGACGAGAGGAACGCAAATTTTGCCCGCGAGAAGGTCAGGACACTCACTGCATACAACCGCAAAATCTCCAAGAGCCCGAGAACTTTCGGAGGTTACTTGCCTGAAGTCGTGATAGTGATTAATGAGCTGGCTGACCTGATGTATTCTTCTGGGGGCGAGATTGAGCGATTAATCGTGAGGATTGCTCAGAAGTCGGGGTTGTCGGGAGTTCACATGATTATTGCTGCCGAGAGGACTTCACCCGACGTGCTAACAACCATGATAAAGTCCAACATTCCAACGAGGGCGGTATTCTCTCTGGCCTCGCAGGGGGACTCGAAGAACGTTTTGGGCACCGGAGGAGCAGAAAAGCTCTTGGGTGAAGGAGATATGCTCCTGAGCCTGAACGAGGCACCCAGACCGATACGTCTTCAGGCACCGTATGTGAGTGATGAGAACGTGTACGGTTTTGCGGAATACATGGCCGAAGGATTTGCTTCATCGACATTGACGGAATTTTAGCGCGCACACAAAAATCGAACATGTTCTATTTCTCCGTAAGTTAGGGGCGGTTTGTCTCATGCTACAATAGGCCGGAAACTCAGACTAAGAATCTCAAAACTTTTAGGAGTGAAACAATTAGTAATGAACGACGATATAAAGCGTGTTCACCTTATGGGGTTAGGCGGGGCGGGGATGAGTGCTTTAGCCAGATTGCTCCGGGCCCGGGATTTCGAGGTAACAGGCTGTGATTTGGACATACATTCCCACTATCTTACTGGGGAAATCCCTTGCGAGTGCGGACACTCCCCAACACACATCGACAAATACACACCTGACGCTCTGATTCTCAGCAGTGCCGTAAAGCGCGACAACCCCGAAGTTCTCCGTGCTCAAGAACTCGGCGTTAAGGTCCTCTCCCGCGCACAAGCCCTAAGCTCACTGTTCAACCAGTCCACAGGAATCGGCATAGCTGGTGCTCACGGCAAGACCACCACAACCTCAATGACCGGCTTAATCTTCCTCAAGTCAGGCATGGACCCAACAATCTACGTAGGCGCGAACGTCCCCGACATCGGCAGCAATGCGGTATCCGGCTCAGGCCCACACTTTGTCGCGGAACTCGACGAATCCGACGGAACGTTTGAGCTGTTCCACCCCGACATAGCCATAATCACCAATGCCGATTGGGACCACGTCGACCACTACCCCACGCGTGAGGACGTGATTAACGCCTTCACTCGGTTCGCTGACGGCAGGAAGGACGGCGGGACCCTGATTATCTGCGCTGAGGACGAGGGAGCCTCACACGTCTACGAGGCTCAGAAAACGTGCAGCAAGTCTCACGGGCAGATATTGCGTTACGGCTGGGGCAAGAGCTGGGATTGGGGAGCCTATGACCTCGTGAACTCTGAGGGCGGGGGAATCTCCTGCACAGTCTCGCACAACGGCCAAGACTTAGGGAGGCTCACGCTTTCCGTGTCTGGTGAACACAACGTAATGAACTCACTTGCGGCCATAGCTGCGGCTGATGTCTGCGGTATCGGCTTCACAACGAGCGCAAAAATTTTGGGGAGCTTTCACGGCTCAGAACGTCGCATGCAGGTCAAGGGCACAACCGCTAGCAACATTCTCGTAATGGACGATTACGCCCACCACCCGTCGGAGATTTCCGCAACTCTCCGTGCAGTACGGGGAATCTACCCTCACAGAAGAATTGTTGTGCTCTACCAGCCTCACAGGTTCAGCCGGACAGCACAATTCGCCCCGCAAATCGCACAGGCCTTGAGCTTGGCTGATGAAGCGTTCGTCCTGCCGGTCTACAGCGCGGGAGAACGTGAACTCTCACACAGTTCGTCAAGTGAGATAATCCACTTTTCCCGAGCCCAGCTCGCCGGTGAGAGAATCAGCAGCGTGGATTTCGACTCCGCCCTCGAAGTTGTAGCGCAGTCCCTCAAATCAGGAGATATTTTCCTCACAATGGGAGCCGGCAACGTCTACAGCTTGGGTGAAAAATTTCTGAATGAGCATTGAACTCTTTGCGGTATAATGACGGAAAATTTTATCAGGAAATTTTTTGCGTAATGTTGGCTGATATTTTGCATAGTAATTTGCCCGATATAGCTGCTCATAAGAATATGCCCCTCTCTTCGTTCTGCACTCTTGGCACAGGAGGAGAGGCCGAAATTTTCGTTGCTCCCGACTCAATCGAGGACGTTAGCAGGTTGTTGGGTTTTGCCGCGCGTGAGGGCTGTCCGGTGTATATTCTTGGAGGAGGAAGCAACGTACTTTTTCCCGACGGCCTGGTGAGGGGAATCGTTCTCTCGACTCAGAACCTCACCGCAATAGAGTGGAGGACTCCAGTTACTGCGGACGTTGACGCTGGGTACCGTCTTCCGTCTCTCATGAAGGCAGTACGTGAACGCGGACTCGGGGGTCTTGAGTTCGCTGCTGGGATTCCCGGGACAATCGGCGGAGCAATTGCCGGCAACGCTGGAGCTGGAGGGCACGGTGTCTGTGAGCTTCTCGAGGAGGTCATAACCGTTGAGGCCGACGGGACTATTCGGACTTGGCCGCATGACGAGATAGCTTACTCGTACCGGAATTGTTCGCTCTCTGAGGGAAAACGCGTGATAGTCTCCGCAAGAATGACCTTCAGAACCTCACACCCAAAAGATGAAGAGGTCTTGCAGAGCTATCTTCTCAGGCGGGGGACTCAGCCTC
>JAFPZI010000163.1 GCA_017417365.1 Synergistaceae bacterium | reverse complement strand
GGTGAGAGCTTTATACTTGGCCAAGCCGCAAAAATTTCGGGAGGCAATCGCGCAACACGTAACATTCTCGCCTCACTAAAAGTCTACGCTGACGGCAGCAGACTATCACGCAGAGAAGTCCTCAGGGCCATTCAGGAGAGTGAAGCCAGTGATGCCAGAATCGAACTCTACATGCCACAATACTCCCGCATAGAGTCCCCCGGCTATGAGGGCAACTTCACGGAGAGTTCCCCCCCACAGACACGGACAGCCCAGAGCCTCGCCCCGACGATTAAGGCCCTCGCAGCGTGGAACGGAGACGTTGAGGTCAGCGCGTCATCACCAATCCCCGACGGAAAGCTAATAGACCCTACGAGCATAGTCCCCGGAACTCAGGGAGTAACTTTGCGCTTCAGGGACGACAGCGGGCGTGTGAAGTCGGTAGTTGTGCGTCTGACTTGGACACAGAACGCAATGATTGCCTCGCGGAACATCAAGAAGGGCGACAAGATTACTGCGGGTATGCTGGTCTCACGTCCCGTCAAGATCACCCGCCCCGGAATGTACGCAACGTCCCCCGCAGAGATCTCCGGCTTCACCGCAAACAGGAACATCAAGCAGGGTGAACCCGTACCATTGAGCAGTCTCACGAGTTCGAGCGTCGTCAAGCGCGGCCGGCAGGTCAAGATTGTTGCCCGTCTCGGGGGATTGACCGTAACGGCTGATGGTGTGCTCCTTCAGGACGGCAGGCCCGGGGAATGGGTGAAGGTCCGCAGGGCTGACGACAGGCGCGTAACTCTTCAGGCCAGAATCATCAACGAGAACACTGTAGAAGTTCAGGTAGAATAATCTTTTGGAGGTGCAGGTATGAGCAGAAAATTTTTGTGTGTATTGCTGGTGTTTGTGTTCACCGGCAGTGCTTGGGCCACTTCTCTCTGGAACGACGACACTAACTGGTTCGGGGACGGCCGCCCGAGCAGAGTCGGGGACATTGTTACCGTGCGTGTTGAGGAGCAGACTGACGCCAGCGATGAGGCAGATATGACCGTGCGGAAGAACTCCACGAACACCGTCGGCGATAACGGTGCGGGAGGTTCGGGAATCCTGAGCTTCATTCGCGGTCTTGCCCTCACGACAGACAGTCAGGCGGGCGGCAACGGGACTGTTGAACGCACCCACAGCGCAACAACGACTCTAGCGTGCCTCGTTACGGAGGTCCTCCCGAATGGTAATCTCGTCATTGAGGGAACAAGAGACGTTAGGACAAGTGATGAGGTCCTGCAGATTCAGCTTACGGGGGTAATCCGGCCACGTGATGTCAATTCCGACAACCAGATCAGCAGCCGCCTCGTTGCCAACGCGGAAATTGCCGTAAAGGGTCGCGGTATCCTCTCACGAACTCAGAACGTCGGGATAATTTCCCGTATATTGCAGGCGGTGTTCTAGACCATGAAGAAAGTTTTGTGCGTAATAGCGTTTGTGTTATGGGCCTGCGGGAACCTCTTCGCTGCCGTGAACCTTCAGGACATGGATTTTTCGCGCGTCAATCCCTCAGTGAGAATCAAGGACATCACGGAAGTTGAGGGAGCCCGTTCGAACCAGCTCACGGGAGTCGGACTCGTTACTGGCTTGAACGGTACCGGCGACAATTCCCCGATGGCCGTGCAGATGATGCGGAACCTCATGAAGAACTTCGGAGTAACCCTAGACGCTCGGTCAGTCAGGACTCGTAACATTGCCATAGTCTCACTCACCGCGACCCCGCCTCCGTATGTCCGTCCAGGTCAGACTATCGACGTGAACGTCAGCACAATGGGCAATGCCTCGAACCTTCAGGGAGGTACGCTGATTCAGTCCCCGTTGAGGGCAGCTGACGGGAGGGTCTACGCTGTGGCTCAGGGGCCGGTGATGGTCGGGGGCAGCAGTGCTCAGGGTGCGGGAGCCTCGAGAGTTCAGAACGTACCGACTGCCGGAAGGGTCCCGGGAGGCGCAATAGTTGAGCGTGAAGTTCCCAGCGACTACACTGGAGGCGGACAGGTTGCGCTGTTGCTGAGGACTCCAGACTTCACGACTGCACAGAGAATCACTGACGCAATCAATCAGGTTTACGGAGTAATTGCCCACGCTCCCGACGCAGGACGTGTCGACATCAACCTACCCGGCCCTTACCTGCAGTCCCCGGCGGCATTCCTCGCAAACGTCGGCAACATCGAGATTGAGCCGGACGTGGCCGCAAGAGTTACCATCAATGAGCGCACAGGCACCGTAGTTCTCGGGGGCAACGTCAAGATTAGTGCTGTTGGTGTCGCTCATGGGAACTTGGTCGTAACCGTCGGGGAGTCGCCAACGGTCGTACAGCCTGAGTCCCTCAGCGGAGGAGCTACGGCAATCGTTCCGAGAACGGACATCACAGCCGAAGAGGAGGGCGGGAGCCTTATCGCTATGCCTTCGACGACCACAGTCAGGGACTTGGTGAGGGTGCTGAACTCTTTGGGAGCGCGTCCGAGAGACGTTATCGAGATATTGCAGGCTATCAACCGCGCGGGAGCACTGCACGGTGAGCTTGTTGCTATGTAGGAGGCAGTGAGAGAATGATTAACGGGATAAGCAGTTCACGTATAGTCAGGGACGTACCGCCGGAGGTCCACAAGACGGAGGAGGCCGTGAAGCTCAAGGAGGCATGCCAGCAGTTCGAGTCGATTTTGTGGGCGAAACTCTGGAAGGATATGCGGAACTCTGCAATGTCTATCAGCGGTTCGGACAAGGGACGGCCCTATCAGCAGATGGAGGAATTGTCGCTTGAGATGGCCAGTGATGATTTGGTCGCTGGGTCTGGAGGTGCGGGTTTGTGGAAGATGCTCTATGACTCGATGATTGGGAAGGTTGCTGCGGATCAGGAGGCCAGAGCAAGAAGGGCAGCAGATGAGTCGGCCGCTGGGCTTGACGTTCGAGGGTAAATAGTAGTTCCCCTGTTCGGAGACGGGCGGGGGAAATTTTGTGCATAAATCAGCAGGAAGGAGCTTGACAAAATGAGTAACAGCACAATAATAATGGAAGCAGGAAGCAGGAAGCAGGAAGCACTATTTTGACTTTTTGCGGGTGGCGGCATGTTTTGCAGTGATAGTTATTCACGTTGCTGCTCAGAATTGGTACACGACTGACGTAAACTCTTTTGAGTGGCAGGTGTTGAACTTCTACGACAGCATTGCAAGATTTGGAGTCCCAATATTCGTCATGATAAGCGGCTCATTATTCCTCAGCAAAGATATTCCCCTCAGAAAAATTTACAGCAAATACATTTCCAGAATAGTTACGGCGTTTTTGTTCTGGTCATTCGTTTATGCCTCAAGAGAATACATGAAGACCGGCAGCATCCTGAAGGCTTCAGCCCACTTCATCAAGGGACATTATCACTTGTGGTTCTTGTTCATGATTGTTGGGCTGTATATGATTGTGCCGTTCATGAGGAAGATTGCCGAGTCAGAATCCCTGACGAAATATTTTCTTGCGCTTGCTCTGGTGTTTGCCTACATTATCCCTGAAGCTGTCGATATTATTTCTGTCTTCTCGGAAAGGTATAGCACATTTGCGGGCAAGGTCGTTAATAACTTCAACATGTGCTTTGTTATGGGGTTCAGCGGGTATTTCTTGCTCGGGCATGTCCTGAATACTATAGAGCTCTCTCCAAAAGTTGAACGAGCAATCTATCTCGCCGGCATTATCGGAGCAGTCATGATTATATTAATGTCAGCATTTGCCTCTGTGTTTAAGGGTGAGCCTTTGGGACTTTACAGCTCTCACAGTGTGAACGTAATGTGTGAAAGTGTAGCAGTATTTGTGTTCTTCAAGAGGCACTTCACGCGGGAGTCAAGAATAATCAGGACGCTGTCAAAATATTCATTCGGAGCCTACCTTGTACATGCGGCGGTCATCGGTGTTATCGCCAAACTAGGCCTCGACAGTCTGACGTTTAACCCGCTGTTCTCTGTGCCTGTCATAAGCGTGATAGTCTTCACTGTATCCTTCGTAATTTCAGCAGTGATGAATCATATCCCTATGCTCAAGAAATATGTGATATAATTTCGCAAATTCAGCAAGAAAGGACTTGACAAGAATGAGTGAAAGTGTTATGCTTCTAACCAGACCAGACCAGACCAGACCAGACCGATTATTCTGCTCTTTATTCTGATGCGTTCTACAAAGCACACCATTCTTATGAATTTATAACTTCCGCCAGCAAAATTATCAGTGCCATTCAGGAGTTAATGACGTTTGACAGCGTTATAGATGTCGGGTGCGGTGCAGGACAGATGCTTGATGCATGTTCCAAAGCAGGAGTAAAAATTATACGCGGAGTTGACGGCTCATGGGTAAAACCTGAAGTGCTGCTGATACCTAGTGAATGTTTCTCTCAGTATGACCTGACACAACCCAACCTCAAGGCTGGTATTCCAGAGACACATTTTGACCTTGCAATATCTTCCGAAGTTGCTGAACATATAGATATTGACGGGGAAGAAAACTTCATTGATAATCTTACTTCATTCAGCGAAGTAATTTTGTTTTCCGCAGCCGTTCCCGGGCAGGCATGGTTCAGGAAGGCAGCGCTTCACCATGTCAATGAGCAGTGGCCTTCATACTGGATAGAGAAGTTTGCGGCAAGAGGCTTTGTCCCTGTTGACTGCGTAAGGCCCAAAATCTGGAACGACAGAGAAATCCCCGCATGGTACCGCCAGAATTTGCTCATATTTGTAAAGAAGGATGCACTGCATAAATACCCGAATATTGAGAGTGAAGCAGGCCGGCCAGTCTTTGATGTCGTTCACCCTGAGCTGTGGTCGGAAAGAACTATACCCATAAGAGATATGGGCTTCAGAATATTATGCAGATACATTTTCACAAGCATGCTCTATCTTGTTCCTGCGTTCATGAGGGCCGTAAAGAAGCGTTTGTTCGGGTGCAAATAATCTCTCCGTGATAGAATACATATATACCCATACTTAATTCACACACGGAGGAATCTTACTCATGCCTAATCTTATGCAGGACATGCGCACAATTATTGACGACGCAATCAAAGCCGTACTGCCCGAGTCCGCCGTCAGGGAAGCCCTCAGCAACCCCGCCTTCACCTCACGCAAGGGCAAAGGCAGAATCATCGTTGCCTCAATCGGTAAAGCCGCCTGGAGGATGGCCAAAGCAGCCAGCGACATTCTCGGTCCCGGCATTTCCGGTGCGGTCGTAACCAAGTATGACCACTCTATGGGAGATATTGCCGGTCTCGAAATCTTTGAGGCAGGACACCCGGTCCTCGACGAGAACACCCTCAAGGGCACTAAGGCACTACTTGAGCACGTCAAGGGACTCACCGCCGACGACACTGTGTTATTCCTCGTGAGCGGAGGGGGTTCGGCCCTGTTCGAGCTGCCTGCTGAGGGTGCAACCCTTGAGGACATGCAGGACATTTCCAGCCAGCTTCTCGCGTGCGGTGCCGACATTGTGGAGATCAACACGATCCGCAAACACTTATCCAGCGTCAAGGGCGGACGTTTTGCCCAGCTGTGCGCTCCGGCTCATGTGTTCATGGTTGTGCTCAGTGATGTTTTGGGCGACAGGCTCGACAGCATAGCTTCAGGTCCTGCGGCTCCCGACATGTCGACAAGTGAAGAGGCCCTCGCAATCGTCAAGAAATACGGCCTCAAGGTCAAGCCCTCCCTAATGGAAATTCTCGCTCATGAGACACCCAAAGCCCTCGACAACGTTACTGCGACAATCACCGGGAGCGTTACGGCACTGTGTGAGGCAGCGAGCAATATAGCGCGTGGGAAGGGCTACACACCGTTAGTGCTCACGACTACGATGACCTGTGAGGCTCGTGAAGGCGGTGCGTTCATGGCGGCAGTAGCTCGTGAGGTCAAGACTTCGGGGCGGCCTGTGAGTGCTCCGTGTGCCCTTATCGCTGGAGGTGAAACGGTCGTTCACCTTACGGGTAAGGGTCTCGGCGGGCGTAATCAGGAGTTCGCGCTTGCGGCCTCTGAGGGTATCGCTGGGCTTGAGGGAGTCGTGATTGCGTCTCTCGGGTCCGACGGGACGGATGGTCCTACTGATGCGGCTGGGGGGATCGTTGACGGCGGGACTATGGCCAAGCTGAAGGCTAAGGGGATAAGTATTGCGGAGGTCTTGAGGAACAACGACGCGTATAACGCACTGAAGGCTGTTGATGCGTTATTGATGACGGGTCCGACTGGTACTAACGTGAATGATGTTGCTGTTGCTCTGATAGGGTAGCGGAAAGATTAAGAGCCTCCCGTGTTTTGGGAGACTCTTTCTGTGTTGGGTGCGGGGGGTCGTTACGTAATTAGCCGCCGGTGTTGCCCTGTTGTGTCTGTGTGGGCGTAACCGCTGTGATTGCCCCATTGTATAATGTTACCTTGAACGCACCGTCCTTGACTCGCGTCGCTGTAGCGTCTGTTCCGCCATATGTGCCGTAGCCTGGTATTGCGGCTAGTGCTGTCTTGATTGCTGCGGCCTCACCATCACCGGAAAAGTCTACAGTGATGTTCCATTTCTCATAGCCCTTCCCCGTATCACCATCATCAGGAGTGTATTTTATCTTGGCTCCATCCTTGCTGAAGTCCCCGAAGGTCTTGATATATGCGTTAATAACGGTAGATGTAGGTACATCCAGTGCTGTCTCGCTCTCAATATTAGCTGCATAATACATTAAGGCTGCCCGTTTACACGCGTCCACATTAGATGCTATAGCCGCTGCCTTTGCCTTCGCCGTTGACCCGCTTACACTCACCATCATTGTTGCCGAAAGTGCTCCCAAAATCGAAACCACTATCAGCAGTTCCACAAGAGTGAATCCCTTGCGCATTCTCCTCAAAATATTTTGTCCTCCTCACTGTGTGCTCCGTCAAATAATTCTGCCTTCTCACTCCGCCTACAGCCCAACAACAACACATGCGCAAAATTACACACAACCATTCCAAGCCCAATTACCTTGTGATATAATTCACTACTGGTAAAGAGTATATTCCATAAAATTATGTGTGTATTATACGGTAAAGCGCATTATAACATAATTCTTTGCTTCTTGTCCTATGTGCTCACGAAAATTTTTGCCTACCCTAACAAAAAATTATCCCCTCCTCATTAGGGAAGGGACATAACTTCACAAATTCAGGCTCTACAAATCTCTTGCAGCCATCGCCGCTCCAATCAGACCAGCCTTGTACCCAAGAGTACAGCTCACTATCTTCGGGGGCGTTATCCCCTTGTAGACCTCCGCGTTGACTTTCCCGCGAAGTGGGGCTAATAACCTCTCACCCTGCTTCCCAATCCCTCCGCCGATACTTATCACTTCCGGCTGAAGTCCGTTAATCAGGTTAACCAGTCCGCAAGCCAAGTAGCTCGTGTACTCGTCGATTATCCTTTGGGCAAAAGTGTCCCCGTCGTCGGCAGCGTCAAACACCGTCCGCCCGCTCACTCCTCCGGCCTTCCTCGCTGTACTCGCCAAGATTCCGTAGGGGTGCTCGTCTATGGCCTCTTTCGTCATGTTGATTAGCCCGGTCGCTGAACAGTACGTCTCAAAGCAGCCCTTACGCCCGCAAGTGCACTGCCTGCCTCCGTAAGCTATCACCATGTGGCCGAACTCACAGCCGCGGAAGATTTTCCCGTCAATCACGTAACCTGAGCCTACACCAGTTCCCAGCGTGATAATCATTGCGCTCTTGGCCCCCTTAGCACTGCCGGCGACAACTTCACCCAGTGCCGCAGCGTCAGCATCATTCTCGAGCCTTGCGGGGAGTCCGAGTGATTCAGTCATCTTTTCGCCTATGTGGAAGTCTTTCCAGCCAAGATTGTTGTTGTAGACGACTATACCTTTGTCCTGCTCAATCATCCCGGGTGAACCCATGCCAATAGCTTTTATCTCCTTAGGGTCAATCCCTGAAGAGTCTATTGACGTTTTCACAGCTCCTATGATGTCCTCAAGAACGACGTCCTGAGGTCTGTCCGCGCCTGTTGGGACTGATGATTCGCTGATGATCTGCCCGGTGGTGTCGACGACTCCGGCCTTAAGGTTGGTGCCGCCTATGTCAACTCCGATATAATATTTCATGTTCTCAGCTCCTAGTGAAAATTTTCGACAATTATATAATACTCAAGAGGTGATTAATTTCATGAAGCGTAAGTATTTTGCTGCCGGTCTGTTAATCCTCGCCGGCCTGGTCTCATGGGCTGTTGCTCCCATTCCCGAACTCTCACGCAACGGGTTCGCCATGAACACTCTCATCCGCATTTCCGCACACACTACGGACGAGAGCATCATTGACGACGCTTACTCCCTCCTACACGAACTTGACCACAGACTCTCAATGTACAACCCCTCGTCGGACATCTCACGCGTCAACTCCCTCGCAGGAACTCACAGCGTCAACGTCTCACCACACACACTCGAAGCCGTCAGAGACTCACTCAGGCTCTATGAGGCAACAAACGGTGTGTTCAACGTCCTAATCGGCCCGGTTACCCGCCTCTGGAAAATCAACGCCGCAGAAAAGTCCGTGCCCTCACCAGAGAGCCTCAATGCCGCAATCGCCCTCACAGACATAACTAACCTTGAGCTCGGCGACTCCTCAATCCTCCTCAAGACCAAAGGCTGTGTTATCGACTTGGGAGGCATGGCAAAAGGTTACGCATCAGGGAAAATTGCCGCCCTCCTAAAGTCCAAAGGCGTAACTTCCGGACTAGTCGACTTGGGAGGCAACATCTACACCATCGGCACAAAACCAGACGGCGAAAACTGGAAGATCGGCGTTAGGGACCCGTTAAGCCCCGCAGGAACTCCTGCACTCGCCGTGAGCGTCAATGACTGCGCTGTGGTTACGTCAGGAGGCTACGAACGCTTCAAGGTCGTCGACGGAAAACGTTACTCGCACTTCTTTGACCCTAAGACTGGAGAGTCCGTGATGAGTGATGTTTTGTCCGCAACTCTGGTTACTCCTGACGGGAGCTTGGCCGACGGTCTAGCTACAGCGTTCATGATTTCCGGTGTCGACAAGGCCGCCGGAATGCTCGCAAAAATTTCACCCATGCCTGGAGCTATATTTATCCGTGAAGGCCAAGATAAGCAGCTCGAAATCATAGCCACTGAGAACCTCAAGGACTCCGTAATAATGGCCAGATACCCCGTGAAGTTCATTAACCCTCACAGGTGATAGTGCTCCCTCTCCTTGTAGAGCCTCGATAGTTCCTTGTAGTCCCGATCGTCGAAGGGCATCGACTGGATTTCCTTAATCCGCCGGTTGATGCTCTTCCACATTAACCTGCAGTAAGTCCGGGAAAATTTCTCCTCAACGTCCATCCTGAGCATTCGACGCAAAAGTTCTTCTCCGTTGTAAATCATCGCTAACTTGTCGTCGTCGCCGGAAGTCCTCCATAACGTGTAGAGGTCTTCAGGGTTGCTGCTGAGAATCGCCGCCGCAGTCTCGAAAGTTATATCGCTGTGCAGAAGTTTTTCCGCATCCTCAAGAGTGAACTTCAGCCTGCACTCCCGATTCTTGAAGAGCAGTGCGCACATTGCCGCCTCCAGAATGTCATAGCCCAAATCTGCGGACTTAATCACAAAGGAAGCTGGCTTCTGCGGTCTGGGCTTGGTTTTGGGAGGACGGCCGGAGATTATGTACTGCTCTATCGCTTCGGAGGGCAGAAGTGTTGCGTAGGAGATGCTCCCCTTGTGCCTCAAAACGTCGTCAATGTCCAGAGTCCTCAATGCCCCGAACAATTCAGACAATGCAGAACGTCTAGTCCTCTGGTCGTCAAGTCTCGGCTTCAGGAACTCTAAGTGTTTGATGACTAACGGCTTGGCCTCAGTTAATGCATTCTCGAACGCCTCAGGAGGATTAGCGCACAGAAATTCGTCGGGGTCCTTGCTCTCACCGGGAAGGCTCACCACGTAAACATCAAGCCCGTGTGAGGCAAGAATATACATTCCCTTAATGGCGGCTTCCTGTCCGGCTGTGTCTGAGTCGTAGCAGATGTAGCACATGTCCGCGTAACGTGAGAGAAGTCCGGCCTGTTCAGCAGTGAGCGACGTACCCAGTGAGGCAACGGTCTCGGGAAAGCCGCATTTACTCAGCCTCAGAGCGTCCATGTAGCCCTCAGTGAGAATTGAGCGTTTCTTGTCCCTGATTGAGTGCCGGGCTGTGTCGAGAAGGTAGAGGTTATTGCGCTTGCTGTAGGTCGGACCTTCGGGACTGTTAATGTATTTCGCCCCCTCACCGTCAACTAGCCTCCCACCGAAAGCTATGACTTTGCCCGTAACGTCATGGATTGGGAACATAAGCCGCCCCCTGAAACGGTCATAGAGCCCATTCCTGTTGGCCACAGCAAGCCCGGAGTCAACAATCATCCTGTCATTCACCCCTGAGCGTCTCAAGTAGTTCGTGAGGCTGTCCCATGACGGGAGGCTGTACCCGAGACCGTAGCGAGTTATGTCGGAACCCGTGAGGCTCCTCCGGGACATGTAGGCCCTTGCTGCTGCACCCTGTGGGCCGGTTAAGTTGCTGCTGAAGAACTTTGCGGCCAAGTCGAGAACTCCCCGAATGTCCGTGCCCCTGTGTCCTGCTTCCGGGAGCCTTACCCCTGCACGGTCCGACAAAACACGCAACGCTTCGGGAAAACTCAAGCCCTCAGTCTTCATTACGTAGCTGAACACGTCGCCGGCCTCGTGGCACCCGAAACAGTAATAGCTCTGTGTGTCTGTGTACACGTGGAGTGACGGAGTGTCCTCGCTGTGGAACGGACATAACCCCATATAGCCGCGCGCAGATTTCCTCAGCTTCACGCGCTCTCCGATTACGTCCGCAATGTCTAGTTCGCTCTTTATCTGGTTAATTATCTCGTTATTGTTCATGGTAATCGTCTATAATAATACTCATCAAGAAATTTTTCACAGGAGGATATTTTTTCTCGATGAGACGTAAACTTTTCGCAACCGCATTAATTCTTGCGCTGCTTGTCCCTGCCTCGTGTTACGCTGATGAAGTTCAGGACCTGCTCAATTATTACGTGGACAGGTTCAAGCCCGAGACAGCTCTGCTCACAATTTCCGAGAAGCCAGACAGCACAGGACACTTCAACGACATCTACATGGAGCTTAAGGGAGTCCAGATTGAGACTCTCCGGCTGGACAGCTTGACGTTCAGGATGATGGGTGTGCAGTTCAACGAGCCTTCTGAATGGGCAAAGGGCAACGTTGAGTGCAAAGAAGCAATACAGATTTACGCGCTCGGGACGATTCTCGAGACCGACATCAACAAAGCTATAGAGGCCAAGACTTTCGGTGAGGACGACCACTGGCACAATGTCTCACTTGCCATAACTCCTCAGGGCCTCAAGGGACGCGGCTACTACACTGCTGACATAGGCATAGCGAGGCTCGATATTCTTCTGGAAATCACCAGCGGCCTAAAAATCGTGAAGGGTAAAGAACTATGGCTCAATGCTCCTGCTGTCAAGGTCAACAAGATGGACGTACCCGACTACATCACGAATAAGGCACTCTCACAGATTCAGCCTCTGGTGGACTTGGCCAGGTTCCCTCTGCCTATGACCCTTCACAAAGTCGACCTCAGGAAGGGCAGCGCATCACTGTCAACCCGCACTCTTCCCAAGCCGATAGAGAAGGGCATAAAGTATTCATACCCGAAATAGCGCATTGACATGAACACCATCGACAAGAGACGATATATCTGGGTAATAGTCTCGGTAATCCTTCAGGGGTTGCTGCTTGGGGTCTATGCCTTAGTGCCGTTCGGGCCTCTGCTGTCCATGCCCCTGACGGTGATATTCATAGTGCCGTTCGCTTTCTGGCTCTCACAGGAACACTGGGGCAGGAGGCTTGTGAGTTTCCTAGTGTGTCTGACGGTTGTGCTGTTAGTGATGTGGGGGTATAGGCTGTGGGCAATGTATTCACCTGAGGCGGGATTCTACATAGCTCCCTCACAGAAGGCGGACTTAATCCGTACGAGCATGACGGTATTTCTTGTGCTGCCGTTCTTCCAGTGCCGGATAGCCTCGTGGAGCTGGAGGTTCCCATACAGTGAAATATTCTTCCAGTTCTGCCGGAATGTATTTCTGCTGTTCCAAGCCTCACTAGTGATAGCCGTATTCTGGGGACTGCTGGTAACTGCGGGGTTGTTGTTCGAGATAGTTGGGCTGGACAATGTGCCGTACCTGATATTCAACCCAATAACTGCCGTACCGCTGTCGAGCCTGATAATAGCTCTCTCGATCTCCGTAGCGATAAAGCACCCGGGAATAGACTCGCTTGGGCGTTGGCTGCTGTCAGTGCTGGCGTGGCTGCTGCCGTTCTTCTCTGTGCTGTCGGTGATGTTCATACTGTGCCTGCCGTTTTCTGGGCTGAAGACTCTATGGGACACTGGGCAGGCCTCAACGTTGATGTTATTGCTTCAGTTCGGGACGATAATTCTGGCGAATGCTGCGTGGCTCGACGGGACTAAAGGGGGCTTCACGAACAGGTACGCCGACTTTCTCGCTAAGGCCTCTCTGCTGTGTTTGCCGGTATACACTGCTTTGTGCCTGTACTCTCTGGGGCTGAGGATTGAGCAGTACGGGCTGACTACGGACAGGATTCAGGCAATGTTCTTGACGATTACGGCGGGT